>DASXPV010000088.1:0-68415 GCA_036493355.1 Rhabdochlamydiaceae bacterium | reverse complement strand
TAAAAATGTAGTCCTTTTAACGCCTGTCAGGCGACGAAACTTTTCGTCGTCCAGATCCTTTACCATTTCGAATTTCATCATACCTCCACACTTTTGGAGGACGAGTATACTCAAAAGTTTAGTTTCGAAAGAAGTCTATTATATCATTTATCAGAAATAACGTTTAGTTTTGCTACGTCATGCTCTGCAACAAATGTTTCAGCTTCACTCGCGCCTTGCTATTCAGCAATGGTCACTCGCTCCAGACAAAAAATTTGTGCAGCTTCCTTGCAGGACTAAACGTTATTTTTGATAAATGGTATTACAACTGGTTAAGAGACGGATAAAAACTTATTTGTTTTTTATCCTACAAGACACTTTCTTTCATTATGAGTTCTTTTTCACAGAAGTTGAAAACTGAAACATTATCATACTCGCTACGCAACAAAGAATTCGAATTACACTCTTCTTCAAAATTAGAAAATTCAGAAACTTCCTTTAGTAGAACGGTTATATTATTATAGAATACAATATTTGCATCGCTGCTCACTTGAATTTCTGATGGAATTTTTAAGATAGATTCTGAAAAATGCCAATTTCCCCCCATTAGCATCTGAGTTACATCCAGGCATTTGCAAGAAATTCGATCATCTGCTGGCTTAATGCTTACTTGAACTTTGCCATCCCTCGCTCTTTTTTCAGCAGAAACCTTCAATACAGAACCGTAAACATTGACTAAAGTAAGCCCCTCTCTTAAATCCTGACCATGAGCTTTATAAAACTCGTACTCCTCAAGAGGTTTGGTCTTTTTTAAAAACTCAGACCACATGTTTAAATCTTCTGCTGAAGGAGCATGTTGACCAGGAGGATAGATTAGTCCCGCACATAACACTTGTCCATTATAATTGAGTCCTATCCAGGCTACATGGACTTCGTCATCGTCCAGCGTTGCATCCATGCTCATTACGGGATGGATACCCCATTTCCATTTATTGCGAATCAAATTCTTGATTCCCATAGATGCAAGATCACAATCCGAGCCTTCATCCGAAAAGCTATTTTCGTTGATTTGAGCTACACCTAAACTGATATCCACATGGATAATAGCTGATTTCAAACAAGAGGCCCCATTTTCGAAAAAAGCTTCTAAAATATCTTTATCTCCCCAATATATTTCATCGCGATCTTTAGGATGACAAAGTGCAACGAAATGTGCTGGAAGATAAGGTTCAATCGCAGGTAATGCTATGTAACCAGGCAAAAGTTTTTGGATTCTTAAATCTTCCCACAGTAACTCTTTTTCTACCGCAGCAGAGATCACCTTTTGATCGTCAGAAATCGAAGTTTGCGAGCAGCTTGATACGATTGTCATTAGAAAAATGATCCACAGAACTCGCTTACGTATACCCGTTTCTGTCATGTGATCCTTAGCCTGTTACTCTTAAAAGCTACGATGTTATAATCGGATTTAATTTTGAGATCTATCCAAAGATTAGCATGAGGAAAAAAATTCCATCCTCCCTGCACTATCCATCCCCCTCGTTCTATTTTGAGCTCTGCATTCAATTCCGGTGGCTCTAATGCCCCCGCGCTTGAATAAGTGCGGAAAATAGGAAGAGGTTTTGATCCCTCTATCACACCGTCCTCCAGACAGAGGTTTAGGTTGCCTGTGATCACATTGACATGGTGAAATAGCGAAGGATCTTCATCATCAGAAAATAGTTGATCCCAATCGGCACATAAAGAAGAGATGAACAACAGGAAAAGAACTGCTAATCTCATGATGATCTACCTCATCTAAAAAAATGAGGGAAGATGGTAAGATTAAGACTGATTTCTCAACAAGAACATTTCAGAGGATTTTCCTTCTAGGGTTCCATCTGGTATTTCTCTCGTGTAGTTTTCTTTTGTGAAATTTTCATTGACGAGAGAGGTAAATCTGCGATAAATAGAATTATTAGAAAGGATTTTTATGAGATTATTATTTGCATTTTGCGCAATTGCTATTGCAGCTCCTTTATTATGCAAGCAATTGATCTTAGATGAAATCATGAGCAAAGAAGATCAAAAAAATACGGGGATCGCCTTTTTAACCCCCAATCAAAAAAAAGCACTCGAGCAATGGGTTAACGACAATTGCAACTGCGTCGAAAAAAATCCTCCCGAAGAAAAGCGTTCTCTATACGTTTCGATCAATGTAAGCAGTGGAAGGCAAATCCGATTAAGCGATAATTCTCTATGGGACATCGATCCAACGGATTACTCCACCTCCGAAGCGTGGCTGGCATCGATCCCCATAAAAATCGTCCCCAGCGATGACATAGACTACCCTTATCTATTGGTCAATGAAAATACCGGAGCAAGTGTTAAGGCGAGAAGAACCCAGCCTCCGCCTCTGCCGCCGCCCGCTCCAGAAATGCCCAGAACGCCCTCCACACAGCCTCCCCCGCCACCACAGCAACCCAAACCCATGACAGCTCCCAAACAACCTGCTCCTGCTCCTGCTCCTGTACAGCCTATGACAGCCCCCAAACAACCAGTCGCTCCTCAACAGCCCGCTGCTACCCCACCACCACCTATAAAGCCTTTCCCTATGTCTCCGCCTCCACAACAAATCCCTCCGCAAAAATAGAGCATGACAGAGTCGTTGACTTGCTTTATAATCGAAACAGAAAAAAGCCACTTTTCTGTTTGCTATGATGCACCCTCCGCAATTTACAGATTCTGTTCGCGAGGCCTTTGAAAGAGCTTTTACGCACGCTCAAGAAAAAAGGCATACGGAAGTCAGCGAAAAACACCTGCTGCTCGCCTTTTTTCAAGATCCGCAAGGATATTTCTCCACCCTGACCGCATCTTTGGGATTAAACACGCAGGAGCTGATCGCCGCTTTAGAAGCGCACCTTAAACGCGCTGCGGTGTTTAGTGCAACGCCCCAAGCCCCATCCCTTTCTTCCCAGCTTCAGCAGAAAATCTCTCAAGCCCAAGAAATCGCGAAAAAATGGCAAGATACGTATCTGGGTAGCGATCATTTTTTCTATGCGTTTTGGCAAGCCGCAACCGAACCGTTTGCCGCGTGGAAAAAAAAGCATCCGCTCTCTCTTGCAGATCTCGAAGCACACCTTAAAAAAATCAGAGGCAACACTTCTATGGACTCCCCAACAGCGGAAGCCACTCTTCACACTCTTGAAAAATACTGCAAAAATCTAACCTCTCTTGCAAAGGAAGGAAAGTTAGATCCCGTCATTGGACGCGATGAAGAGATTCGCCGCACCATGCAAGTCTTAAGCCGCCGCACGAAAAATAATCCTTTGCTCATCGGCGAGCCCGGCGTGGGAAAAACGGCCATTGCAGAAGGCCTTGCTTTGCGCATCGTACAAGGCGATGTTCCCGACACTCTTAAAGACAAACAGCTCTTTTCTCTCGACATGGGAAGTTTAATCGCGGGAACAAAATACCGCGGGGAATTCGAGGAGCGATTAAAGGGCATCCTCAAAGAGATCGAGAAGAGCGAGGGAAATAACCTCCTCTTTATCGACGAAGTGCATACCCTGGTCGGCGCAGGCGCTACGGAAGGAGCCATGGATGCGGCCAATCTCCTCAAACCCGCTTTGGCCCGCGGCACTTTGCACTGCATCGGAGCGACAACACTTAATGAATATAAAAAACACATAGAGAAAGATCCCGCTCTTGAGCGCCGCTTTCAAGTCGTCTTTGTTCAAGAGCCTTCTTTAGAAGATGCCATCGCCATTTTGCACGGATTGCGCGAGCGCTATGAAATTTTCCACGGAGTGCACATCACCGAGGCCGCCCTGTATGCCGCTGTCTTCCTATCCCATCGCTACATTGCAGACCGCAGGCTTCCAGACAAGGCAATTGACCTCATCGATGAAGCAGCGAGCTTGATCCGCATGCAAATCAGCAGCTTACCTTTGCCCATCGACAGCAAAGAGCGCGAGCTGTCCGGGCTCATCGTCAAACAAGAAGCGCTGAAGCGCGAAAATACTCCCACAGCTGAGCAAGAGGCGAAAAATTTAGAAAAATTTATCAGCTCCACCAAAGAAGAATTAGCGCTGCTGCGCGAAAAATGGAACCTGGAAAAAAATGGAATCCAGCAAGTTAAGGAAAAAAAGAATGCCCTAGAGCAGCTCCGCTTTCAAGAAGAGGAAGCCGAGCGCGCAGCCGATTACAACAAGGTCGCCGAGCTGCGCTATAGTCAAATTCCCCGCATGCGCGCAGAGCTGGAACAGGCTCAAAAGGTTCTCTTTGATCAAACGAACCGCCTACTGCAGGAAGAGGTCGACGAGCATTTAATTGCCCAAATCGTCGCTAAGTGGACAGGCATCCCCGTCGAACGCATGCTGGAAGGAGAAGCCAAACGCTTATTGCACTTGGAAGAGTTGCTCAGCAAACGCGTTGTGGGACAATCCTTTGCCGTCCAATCTATCAGCGACGCCATCCGCCGTTCGCGCTCCGGACTCAACGATCCCTCGCGGCCCGTCGGTGCTTTTCTCTTTATCGGCCCCACAGGGGTGGGCAAAACAGAACTCGTTAAAGCTTTGGCAAACCTTCTCTTTGACCAGGAAGAGGCCATCATCCGATTAGATATGTCCGAATACATGGAAAAGCACAGCGTCGCCAAGCTTATCGGCTCGCCACCTGGATATATCGGATACGAAGAAGGAGGTCAGCTCACCGAAAGCCTGCGCCGTCGCCCTTATTCCATCGTCCTCTTTGATGAAATCGAAAAAGCGCACCCCGACGTCTTTAACATCCTCTTGCAGATTTTCGACGACGGCCGTCTCACAGATAGCAAAGGAAGAACCGTCAATTGCAAAAACGCGCTCTTTATTATGACATCGAATTTGGGTTCCGATCAGCTTCTCGAAGGCATGACCAAAGAAGAGATCTTAGCAACAGTCGATCCCATCCTCAAAGAGCATTTCCGCCCTGAATTTTTAAACCGCCTCGACGAAATCCTTCCCTTCCTTCCCCTTCAAAAGAGCGACATGGAGCAGATTGTCCTCATACAACTCAATCGCGTTGTGGAGCGACTTCTCGAAAAAGGCATCAAAGTACAATGGGACAAATCCCTACTCGATTACCTCGCGCAAGAGGGCTACGATCCCGCCTATGGCGCTCGCCCCCTCAAGCGTTTAATTCAACAAAAAATCATCAACCACCTTTCCACCGCTCTCCTCAAAGGCGACCTCAAGCCGCAAAGCGCCCTTACCCTATCTCTCTCGAACCTAAATTAATATCCTTGCATATCGGTATCGTATCATTCCTTTTACAAATTTTAGAAAAGTGATAGAAGGAAGAAAAGTGTGTTGAGGAGGAAAGTATGCGGCAGAGACATCCAAAGGAGATGTTTTATTTGGCGGTGACAGAGATGTGCCAGCGGTTCGCTTTTTGGGGCATCGCTGGGCTTCTCGTCATCTACCTCGTGCAGATTAAAAAATTCTCGGACAGCGCCGCCGATCAGCTGTTCGGAGTCTTTACCGGACTTGCCTTTTTTCTGCCCATCGTTGGCGGATACATCTCTGACAAGCTAAACTACCGCTCTCCTGTGATGTGGGGCATTTCCCTCACCGGATTGGGATGCTTCTTGATTGCTACAGGCAATCTCACGCTCATCCTTATTTCTCTGTTCCTGGTCGCCATAGGCGCCTCTTTGTTTACACCTGGAATATACGCGCTGTTGGGCTGCTTGTACACGCATGCCCACGACTTGCGCGAGTCTGGCTTTTCCATTTACTACTCCGCTGTCAACCTGGGCGTGTTTTTATCCATGATTGTACTCGGGGCACTGGGTCAAGCCGGATTGTGGCATCTGGCTTTTGCTTTAGCGGGAATTATCCAATTTCTCGGGCTCTATTTCTTTAAAAAAGCACTAAAAAACCCGCAGCTACAAAATCTGTCCGCCGTGCGCTTTGCCAGAAAAAGCAAAAAGAGTCCTAAATTGCACCGACATGAAAAAGATCGCATTTGGGTCATCTGCATCCTATCTCTCTTCTCCATTCTCTTTTGGATGGCATACAATCAGGGAGGCTCTTCCATGAACTTGTTTGCCTTGCGCTTTACCAATAGAGGTTTTTTTGGATTCAACATGCCGCCGACCTGGCTTTTGGCGTCGGAAAGTCTTTATCTTATTCTTCTGGCATTTCCGCTGGCTTGCCTCTATGTGTATCTTACGAAAAAGAAATGCAATCCCACCCCGCAGGCAAAATCGGCGTATAGCTTGTTTTCTATGGGAATCTGCTTTCTCATCATGACGATAGGCGCGCGCGCGATACCATCGGGTGCGGCAAGCGCTATGGTCAACCCCTTTTACCTCTTCATCGCCTATGCGTTTATGGCCTTGGGGGAAATGCTCATCGCGCCGATCGGCCTTTCGTTAGTCACCCACCTTTCGCCCCACCGCTTTACCGCGTTCTTGATAGGCGTTTGGTACTGCTGTATCGGGATCGCCTTTTATGCGGGAGGAGCCATAGCTCCTTTGATGTCCAAGCTCAACATTAGCGCGTTTTTCAGCTTATTTGTCCTTCTCGCCGTTTTATTTGGAGTTATCCTACTGCTGCTGTCTAAAAAATTAAACGCGATGCGCCATCTGGACACATTATAAACTGGGCTGCAAGGCATGCCTTTTGACGATATTGCGCATCGCAGCGGCGCCCAAGAAGCAAAGCGACATCCCTAAGCAGAGGACGGCGACGGGCCCCCAAAGATCGCACAGCATCCCGCCAATAAAAGGAAAGATAGCGCCTCGGATTCCCACCATGAGGAGGTTGACACGGCTATAAGGAGTGCTATCCTGCTCCGCGCAGAAAAACGTTCCCGAAAGATTCCAAATAAAGTGGCTTCCCGCTTGAGCTATGCCGTAAATTAAAAAGCCCAGATATAAAAAAGAAAAATGATACTGAGCGAGCAAGAGCACAAAAGCGAAAAGGCCGAATCCAAAGAGAATCCATAAAGTAAGCTGCAGGACAGACATCTTTTCCAGGCACTTGCGCCAAAAGGGCGTCGAAACGGCAACTCCTATGGCCATGAAGACAAAGCGCGCCACGGCTATATCCGTATGCGACAGCGATAGGGTCGATGCATAATAGCGGGAAAAAGCGGGTGCCATGAGCATGAGGGCCGATCCCCCAATCATGAATATCCATTGAAACTGCGCAAAATCCGCATGCTTGCGCAGCAACGAGGCACTCTCCTTCCAGGGGCGTGTCAAAGAACGCGAGGAATGGGCGCTTTCTACCTCTTTCTGGGGAACGGATACTTTGCGGAATAAGAAGATCGCGCTCAGCCCGATCAATCCCGCTATGGCAAAGAGCCACTGCCAATTCACACGGGGATTATCAAATAAGCCGCCCAAAACCAATCCCAGAATCCCGCTTTCGATAAAGCTGAGCAGGAAAAAGAGGGAAAAAGCGTGCTCACGCGGTTTTTTGGGCATATTGCGTTTTAAAATTTCAATTAGGGAAGGCAGGGCCGCTCGACTAAATAATTGATACAGCGCCGAAGCCGCGAGCAAATACCACGTATTTCCTACCAGGGGGAAAAAGACAAACGGCAGATAAGCCAAGACGCACGCCCAGACGAAATTGGAGAGGAGCTTGCCTTTGCCCTCCTTGAGATAAGCGCTCCAATAAAAGGAAAATACAGAGAGGACTGGTCGCAAGGAGAGGAAAAGAGAAAGTTGGAAAGTGCTGACATTGAGATCCTTACAAAGAATGAAGGGCAGAAGGGTATAAAGAGTGATCAGCGGCTCATTTGCCAGGTTCATCCCCAGCAAGGCAAAGCGCGTCTCTTTGCACCCATTTAAGGAAATTTTTGCCTTTTCTTTCTCAGCCACTTCTCCCTCGGCATTTGCCGAAAAAGTGTAGCAGATGCCCTTTTAGATGGCTATGTCTGCTATCTTTGAGACAGCAGCTTATCCAAGACTTCAGAAAACTGAGGATTGTCCCCTATGTCAAATACACTAGTTGAAAGTTGTTTTGTTAAATGCTGGCGCATCCACAGCTTGTTAAAGTCAGTGGCCATGGGTCCCGTCCAATTAGCGAGCAGCCAATCAATACAGGAGTCTTTTGCTTCTTTAAGCATGTGTTGTGGAAGAATGTTGCACTCCTTCCACGTATCAAAAGGTCCATAAGGATTATCAGGAGGAGGGTCATCTGTTGGAATAGTGGGCTCCTCAGATGAGGGCGGAGGCAGCGGAGGCAATGGTAACGGCGGTGTGGGGGGGGCACTGGGCGCTTTTTGCAAAGTGGTGAATAGCTTTGACAGCGCCGATTTTTGATAGGATAGGTAAGAGCCAGGTAAAAATCCTTGTATAAATAACTCTTCGGCTTCTTTGACGCCCGTTTTGCGGAACACAGAGCCGAGATAAAGTAACTCTTCAGCAGAGAAGAGATCTGTTTCGCCGCTTGCGTATTTGGCTTGCGCAACCAGCTGCTCAAAGTCTGTAAGAATTTTGGAGCCAGGAGCAGAAAACAGCGCGCTTTTGTCGACTCCTCTTCCTTCTTCATAGAATCCATCGCCGTAGTTCATCGCACCCAGGCGCGTGGAGAATAAGGCAATATTGAGTGGCATCTGCTCTGGGGAAAGCGTGGGATGCAGCCTCTCTTGCACAAGGGTTTTACGGCACTTTTCCGCCTCTTCACGCGAAAGCAGGATCAGCTTAAAGCGCTTGGGGTTGTTTCTTTCTTGGACAAAGAGAGCCCATTCTATGCTCTTTTGATTACCATAGAGCGGTTTTTCTGATTTGTTGTAACGCGCGGCGTTTAACGAGAGGAGCAAATCGCCGCTGAACAGCTCGCTCTGTTCTTTAGGTAAGGCTGCTGTCATAGTGATAAAGGGATTTTCAGTCTCTTCGGGACTTGCCACGGCAAAGGCGTTTTCCTGTTCCTGCCAGGCTTTAAAAGTTTCGGCTTTCCAGGGAATAAAGGGCAAGTCGTACACCTTGGCCTTGGATGAGCGAGCTACTGTCGTTTCCACGTTCACAAGCTGGTCTTGCTGCTGCAATTGCATCTTTTCTTGTTCCACTTGGATCGCTGTGCCGTCGAGCAAGTAAACCTCGCTGGGCAGTTTTTCCGGCAGGATGCTCTTGTGGGTATCTGTTGCATGGGCAATCAGCACGTCTGTCTCTTCTGTAAAGCGCTTCACAACACTGTCAAAAAGGGATCCGAGCACTTTGCTAAACTCCTCCGTGCCTGTGGACTGTTGCGCTCTCCATTTTTTCAACCTATTGAGAAGAGTATCGCGGTAGCCCAGCACAACTTTGCCCGCCTCTTGCAATTCGCGCGGTTTTCCGTATTGCAGATAAGGCGATTCTTCCTGCTTAGAAATCATCAAGTCATTTAAAGCGCTCAGGGCTTTTTGAGAGTCGGGAGTGCTGCAGGAATCGATGAGAGTTTGACAAGCATCAATAAATTCGACATGGATTTCCTGGAATAGCGCTTTGCAATTATTTTTGAGCTGATGTGTGATCTCTATGTGTTTTGCGTATGCGATCGCATCTGCAACGCTTAAAGGCGAGGGTTTTGAGGTTCCTTTAAGGTTTTGAATGATGAAAGGCATCTGCTCAGGGCAAACTAGCCTAACTCTTTGATCTTGCTCGATACCACGCATTCTCCAGGCTCCTTGCATAAGCTTCCACAGAGGGATGGCTTCATTTGTCGTCATCAGCGCCGTTGCGGCCAGATCCTGATCGATATGCACTCCTATGGTTTGAGGCTGGCCGTAAAGGGTAAAGCGGTGCGAGAGCTCTTCTGTGGAAGAAGGGCTATAGGTTTCAGGTTTGGGACTTCCTTCTTTCAAAATCAGTCGTTTTTTTCCTTCAAAATAGATTACGGATTGGATCTTAAGGCCTTTTGATTTGGCAAACTCCAGAACAATTTCAGCCATTCTTCCAGGAGGAATATCTTTAAAAAGAGCGCCGGCATCAATCAAAGCTAAGGGGAAAGGCTGACCGCCTTCCATCGAGGATTCCAACAGCCTCTTGAGTTGCTCTTCTTTCGAGCCTTCGGCTTTTAAAAGCAGCGGAGGGGGGGCCTTATTAAGACAAAGGATCGTATTTCCCTCGATCCGCGTATCCAGGTGGATGCGGAAGCGCCTATGGAAGGTGTGAGGATCTGTCACCGTCCCGGACATGCCGTATACGCGTTTGCACATCTTGGCAATAGTATGGCCGCTGCTGCGGAGATAGGAAGGATAGATGGAGATGTGCGGAAGGATGTGCTGAGCGATAAAACAATTAAGCCGCACGGGATCTTTGGAGAGGGTCTCGGCGATATGTACGATATCACTTGAAGAGAGAGCCTCAAGTTTAGGATGCGCCTCTAGCAGATCTGCTCCTAAAAGAGCGCTATACTCCGCATACGCGGCAGTGGACTCGATGCCTTTTAAAACAACCGAGGATTCTGTTTCCAGGCAGGCAGCAGTGCGGTATTTCTCTAACACCTCTTTCATAAGAGCAAACGGGATTCCCACTCTGTGATAGCTTTGAAAGGCAAGCGCCGCTCTTTCAGCGGGTTCGGCAAACTGTGAGCGTTTGAGGGGATGCTTATCGCCGCGATAAGGCACAGGCAAAAGAGCAAGCGGCTCTCCGGTTTTGGGTTCAAAGAGCCCATAGCTTTGTCTGTAGAGCTGTCTTAAACAAGAAGGGAGGATAAATTGCAGCTGTCCGCGGGCATAGGAAAAAGCATCCCTGCCTGTGTCCAAATAGGTAGGTAGCGTGATGTTATTTCTTTCGGGTGCAAGCAAGAAGTCAAGCAGGGTTTGACGGTCGCTCTCATCAAAGGTGATGCCATATTTTTCGAGCAGCTTTGTCTTGAGGAATTCTTCCGCGAGGATAGTAAATAGCATCTCTTTATGCTCTGCACAATCGCTGATAAAAGGAATCGCTCCCTGTTTGCGCATGCAGGAAAAGTCTTCAAAATAAAAACGGTCTGTCACGCGAGGGTGCGTAGTAAGAATTTCATAAAAAACTGTTGTGATATCGCGATACATCTGCCCAAAGGCGTGGTGTGCATCAATTGCTTTTAATACTTCCCGCGTGCAATCCAGATGCGTGTTGACCTCGTCGAGGTAAGCACGTCCGTGAGTTTTCAAAAGCATTCTAATCTCTCGGAAGAGATCTAGCTGTTCTTTGGGGTATTTGTCTGGTATCTGAAAGTGCCCGCGCTGAAATGCCTGCTCGGCAAGGTAAAAATCGTGCAGGTCTTTGGCCGTAACAGCGACAAACCCGCGCGTGCGGATGATTCTCTCTAGCGATTGCTTTAAAGTCTGCAGCCCTTTTAGGGATGTATCTTTCCAGTTGACCCGAATCTCTTTTTGACCGTAGAGAAGCCATGCGTATCTTTGTAATTTTGGTGCGTCTAGGTTGATGAGATCCTCTGTCATCATGAACAGGACTAGATTTTTTCCATTGGCTTTTTTGCGCATGAGCAGTGGGGCCATGACATCGGATTTCCCCTGACCCATTTGGATCTCGTAAATCTCGTCGCTCTCCTCGTTTAGCAAACCTTCGATGTTTTCGATTTGTGAAGGGCGTAAACGCATGTTGCGGCGGTGCTCTAGAACCAGGCTCGCTGGATCATTTCCACAGCTTCTCTCTGCAGACAGCGTTTGGAATAATTTTTGTATTAAATTGTTTTTCACAGCAGGATCAGTGGAAAACTTAATCTTGTAGATCAAATCCAAGGAGCGCCTTCTCTGCTGCTGCGCTGTAGCTCTCACTAACCATTCAGCTGTTCCATCGTAGAGCAACTGGATCTGCGGCAGTGTGAGACAAGTGTTAGCGCGCTTATAGGCTGCGGTATCTCCGCCCGCGCCATAGAGAAGTTCTAAGTCGCTCATGGTGATCGCATTTTTTTTGCTCGATTGCAAGGCGAGTTTCCTCTTGCTTGCCAAAGGCTCTTTTTCAGCCAGCGCATTGGCAATGCGGAGCAAATGCTGCTTGAGTGATTGTATCTCAGATGCTTTTGAGGTAAGATCCCCTCTTAGCTGCTCTTCTAAAAAATAAAGATCCGCATCAGAAATATCCCACTCAGAGCGCACGCCCTGTTCTTTTCCGGCAACCTCCACCCCCTGCTGCATTTTTTCGAAGGCGGAAGTATAGAAAGGATCAGTGCACTCCTTTGCCAAGGGTGGAATAGACAAAGAGCGTTCTTCGCCCAGCTCGTTAGTTTTTTTTGTAAAGGGAGAAGAGAAGTCAGCTACAAGAGGCGGATCGCGCAGCTGCGGTGGATTGTGATGCGTACTCGGGCTGCTTAAAGGAAGATCTGCGATAAAGGTGTGAGGGAAGTGGCTTCGCTCTTTTAGCTGCCGCTCTACAGGCTCTGGTATTGGCGTATCGGTCAGGGTCTCAAAGGCCTTGACAGCTTGTTCAAAGGAATCATGATATACATAATTTCTCAGATCACCTGGCAAGGGAAACTTTTCTATAGACTCGCGCGGCAAACGCAGCATATTGCGCAAGAAAAAAATCGCTTGCTGCATAGAAGGAAGGCGATGTTCCATGCAACAGAGCCATTGGCTCAAACGCAAGCGCTCCTCTTGACTCTCAGCGTCGTCCTTAGTAGAGCGCGCTATGGCATAAAGACTGATAAAATGTTCGACACATTCTGCTTCATTTACTGTTAAAGAGCGCGCATGGGCAGAGAAAAAGCGCTCTATCGGCGCAGCCATTAATTTATTCCTATTATCCCATTTGAGCGGTGGACTATCATTAAATTTTTCTTTGGAAAAACCAACGGGTTTATCCGACGAAAGAACAACTGTTGCCTGAGTGTGATTCTTTGGACTAGGCTGGTCTTTAATCGTTTCAAAAAGCAGAGCGTTTTCTTCCTCGCTCAAACGCATCTTTTCAGGGACAGCATCGATGTGATCACAGTAAGACGCATAATCGTCGAGGGCCCTTTTCTCTACTTTTAAAGTACGCCATTCAAGTACCTTTGATTGATATTCCTCAAAATCGCGTTTACACCAATGATAATGCCCATCCGCTTTAGGATTTCCCAGCTTCTGATTTTCTAAAAATAAAGCAAGGGCTTTTAAGCGAAGGATGCCTGCCTTGAAATGCTTGTCTTTTGCTGCGTTAGTATTCAGCAGCAATCCGAGCATCCATAATTCATCTTTAGTGTAAGGCAAAAGCTTTTTCCCTTGAGTATGCAAAATATCAAGCGCGCTCTTGTAGTCGTGCTTAGCGCTATAGCAGACTGCCAGATACAGCCTATCGGCAAGCTTCTCACTATGTAGCGTCTCTTTTTTTCCGCGTTGGACGGTAAATGTGCAATAGGAAGGTGTAACTTGTAGATGCAGCTTCTCAGTGCTGTTATACCCCAAGGTATAGGGAAGAAAATGAGTGAAATCATTCCTTGTTTCCAAAAGATATTTAGGTAATAGTACGCGCCTCTCTTTGGTCTCTGGATTTTCAAAAACGAGAAAGCTCGTAAAACCTTCCAGGGAGCGCACGTGTTGATTGCGCGCCAGGGAAAATCCTTTTAACGCGCCGGTTCCTTGAATAAGCCCTTGTTCATCGATCTCAAACGTCAGCCCAAATGTAGGAAGATCGATGCGTCCGCGTCCTAGAGGTTCTTTCCAAACTTGTGCAGCATCGTCAAAGGCGCAAAGTCTCGCATAAGTGAATATAGGAGCGCTCATTTTTTCTGCATAAAAACCAGTGCTCTCTTCAATCAGACGGGAATGCTCAAAAGAATAGATGTGGGTGCGTATTCCCTCCGCATTAAAAAAGAAGAGCTGATTCTCTTTTGCACTGTACCAGGGCATGCTCGTAGCGCATACACAGCGTTTAATTCCTTTGGGCAAATCTTTAGTATTATAAGCAGATAGCTCTGTCCCATCGGGCAGGATTCGAAATATTTGGACGTCTTCATAACCCCTTCTTTGCGCGCGGTAGCTTATGCCTGCTTGATCTGTAAAAGTGGCGTGGATTATTTTTGTTTGCTCTTCTTGAGTTATCTCGACGCGGACATTCTTGAGTGCAACATTGCGAAAAAGCTCGTACCATAAGTCCTTCATGAGTTCATAAGGAATAGTAGCTGTTTTACAGCTGCCATCGATGAAAACTGAGCCATCGATAAGATTAATTGCATATTTTCCCTTGTCGCTTTCCACAGCGGGCAAATCGGTAAAATTCCATGTGACGCTCTCTTCAGGGATTTCTAAAACTCTCTCAAGAGCTGAAGGCAAGAGCGGCCCATTTGGTAAGCGGCTGATATGCAAGGCAAGGGCAATTTTGCCCTGTTCTACCTCAGCAATTAATCTGTGTGTTTTTTGGTTAGAATTGTTCGGCGTTTCCACCAGATAAAAATGATAGCGCAATAGATCCGCAAGATATTCGGGGTGTATTGTTCCTTCTCTTCCACAGTAGGCAATTGCTTCCTGGGCGAGCAGTAAGCGCTTTTTTTCTCGCTCTTCGATCGAAAGGCTCTCTGCTTTTTCCCAGCGCTTGCGCATCTCCTCCAAGAAATGGGGAAATTCTGTTTGAGCCAGAGTCGTTTCCGGTATTCCTGCCGCCCGCGCATAAGTCTCTATTATACTGCTGAGGCGCAAGAAAAAAAGCGCGGTCGCCTCGCCCTCTGCCTGCTGGCTAAAGGCGCTATAGCCGCGTTGGACAAAAGAAGCGAGATCAAAAAGCAGTCGAGGATGCGCTTGCAGCTGCTCTCTGAGTAGACCTGGCTCTAAAATCAGACTCATCAGGCGTATTTGCTCTACGGGTTTGGCCAGAATGTGCCTTGCGCGCGAATAGTAGAGTATGGCTTTATAGAGCTGATGACTTCTATCCTCTTGACAGGCCGGATAATCTTCATGACTTGCGCCTTCGATAATCTCCTTTTCGGGTTTTTCTTTCTTTTTCAGTTTTTGTACAGCATCCCCATCACTGCCGTACTTATCGTAATTGGGTATCGCCGAGGCAGTGACAACTTCATCAATCTTGTCATGGCTAAAACCTTCCGCGTGGCAATTTACCGTACAAGAGAAGTCCTTTCTGTGCCGCCTTGTCCACTCCTCATGATTAGAAAATTCCAATCTAGGACGAACGAAGTCTTTCATTGAAAAGGTAGTATCTTCAGGCATTCCGAAATTCCACAAGATAAGAGTATTTATAAGATGGCACTGAAGCGCGGCAAATCCCGCGGACGGAGCAGGGGCATCTTTATCCAGATCGGAAGAAGAACAGAGCGATTGCGTCAAGACAAATGCATCAGGCGGGGGTCTAGTCTTTTGCTTATCTTTTCCCCAAGATGATTCTGTGTATTCCTGTTTTTTTCTAATCGTTTCCTTAACAGAATCCGGCATCTTTTCCCAAATGTGCTTCCATGCAGAATTCACAAGAAAACCACTCTCGACTTCAAAATTTATATACCTTTTTCCATTAAGCTGTGAAAGATGCTGAAATAAAGAGACTTTCTCTGCGCTGGTTTTCTCGTATTCGCTGAGATAAAGGCGCACGTGTTCAATGTCTTGATCCCATGCGGGTAATGTCGTAAAAAAACAGCCTGTTTCATAGTGCCCTTCTGTAAGCTTAAGTCCTGAAAGATCGACACAGGCACCCTGCATAACGGGATCATTTTCAGAGAGCCTTAGCAGAATAGTCAGCACTTTTTGCATCGCAAAAAAATGCATATCTGCGTGCAGCTTTCCTTTTGATTGGTGAAATAATCGTTCCAAATAAGCATTGCTAAACATTTGCATGTAGCGCATGCATTGTGCGCCTGATTCCTGGTCTTTGCAAAGAGGCTCCCAGTACGTCGAGCGCGCAGACGGCATAGAGAGGAACATCCAGTTGAGGAAATTGTATTGCTCTTGTTTGTTCATATCATTATAGGCTTTGACCATGCCTTCAAAAGCAGCGGGTAAAGCCTCCGCCTTAGGCCAAGAGAGTAACTCATGCCAATGGGCTGCCGCTGTAAGATCAGGCTCATCCACACTTGTCTTAAGAGAAGCAGCAGGGGCGGGCTTGGCAAAGACAATCGTAGCATCGCCAACATCGAATGCAGGGAGGTTGAGCAGAGTGTGCAGCGCTTTTTCGCACTGCTGCTTGCGGTGCGCAATGCGCTCGCATAGCTGCCCGAGGTGCTCTGTGCGCTCCACGATCCTATCGGCCCCTTCAGTACGTTTTTTACGTATGCTGCGGCGCATCTGGTCGCGCAAGTGGTTAGAAGCCTCTTCTAAAAATTCTAGAATACCTATCTGTTTCATCACCTCTTGTTCCGAGGTAAAAACAGGCGCGGGAGAAGAAGGAGAGGCAGGTAGTCTATTCTCTTTGGTAAGCATCTCTTCGTAGTCACATAGAAAGAGATAGCGCATGCTATTGCGCAGCCGCTGATGGATATCACTTGGGAAAGAGGACTGAGAAGTTTCGCTTTTAACAGAGAAGGATAAATTCTCTTTCATAAAAAGCTCCAGCGATTCGCCTACGCAAATGCCAGCGCGCTGAGCCCTGCGGAAAGAGGCTCCTTTTTCAGACAACTGCTTCATCGCACTTCCCCCCAAATCGGGATCAAGGGACGCAAGCCAGGCGTAGGCATCTTCGCTTTTAAAGAAAGATGCCTGTGATGGCCGATCGCAGTTCATTTCGTAATAGGCGTGCCACAGCGTCTCGCACTGCAAATTTCTCGCCTGTATAGGAGCTGTTGCAACCACTTGCATATACTGCTTATTATACGCTTCTCTTATCTGAGGATGGTTTGGCAATCCGTCTCCGGTATTGTAAACGCGAAGCACGTAAGTTTCTGCCGATATCCTGATGATCTCATAGAGCATCGCATGATCTTCTCCTCCTCCGGGGATTGCCAGGCTTTTGGAGATCTCTAGATTTGCAAGACGATGGCGCATCCACTCTGCAAAGAGCTGAGCGCGCTTTTCCCAATTTTTATCTCCTGGGTGAAGCGTAGCAATCTGTGCATGGACATCATGAACTTCTTCTATCTGCGAAAATTTTATCTGCAAAGCCGCGATACGCTCGCTCTCTTCTGCGCTGCATTTTTCCAATTTGGCAGCTCTTTCTAGAAGACAACTAAAGTAAGGAATGATTTCTTGATGCTTAGAGCCTTCCAGCTTTACCCCATCGAGCGAATTGCCTTTCACAAAAGTGCTACCCAATATATGCGCGGCTATTTTGTGATTCATTGCGGGAAGAGGTTTGGGATCTGAAGATTCCATTGTTTTTTTAATGAGTATTTCCAACTCTGAGCTGGGCGTCATCGGAGAGGAGGGAGCCGACGTCATTGCCGTTGTGGGGGAAGAATCAGGCGAGAGGAAAGAAGGCTCTTTTTCCTGTGGATTGTCTTCCTTGGGTAAGAAAATCGTAAAAGGAGGGTAAGTCGGTTGGCTTTTATCTACGCTATTTGCTGTTGTCATAAAACCACTTTTATTTTTAAAATATATTATAACCAATACATTCAATTAATCTAAAGACAATTTTATTATTAAAGATTTAATAAAAATGGATGTTAAAAAATTTCAATTTTTTATTATAAATATTTAACGAGCGGATAAATAATTTAATAACTAACCTCTCTTTACGAGAGTGTTTTAAAATTTAATTTTATTAAAAAATAACAAAATGTTATAAGAAATTCCCTATGAAGAAATGGTTAAAATCAGCATCTAAATACCTCATATTAATCCTTTTTCTCTGGGGAATTTGCCTTTTTTGCGAGTGGAAAACCCAAGGATTTCGCCCCTATCGGCTTCTCTCCAATCTCAAAAAAGACCCGTGTTGGGACACTCCAGCTCTATCTACAGAGGAAAAAAGTCAGATAGAGCCCCTGCTTTTTCAAAAATTTACTTACCTTGGTAGGGGGAGCTTTTGTTACGCCTTTTTAGGCGAGGATCAAAAGACCGTGATCAAGTTCTTCGCCCATCCCCGCCTATCCCTACTAGAACTAGGCAAAAATTTCGTCTGGGAAAAGCTGTTGCTCAAAACAGCGATGGGACCCGCGGCCATTGCTCCCCATTTTATCTTTTGTTTCCACAGCTGCAAACTCCTCTACACACAAGCCAAGAAAGAAACAGGGCTTCTCTACGTCCATCTCAATCGCACGTCCCATTTGCAAAAGCACGCAACACTGGTGGATAAAATAGGCATTGCGCATGAAATAGATCTCAATCAGACGCACTTTGTCTTGCAGCAAAAAGCCGAATTGCTCACCCATTACATCGCGCGCAGCGTCCAAGAGAATCACAGAGAAGATGCCAAATGCGCTATCGACAAGTATTTGGAGTGTTTGCGTACGCTATGCCAGCACGGGCTGCGCGATCTGGACCGCAGTTTTAAAAATAACTACGCCATTCTCCCAAACGGCGCTGTCATTGCGATGGACATCAGCTCCTTTACGGAAGATCCACACTTACAGCGCCCTGCCCACTATAAAAAGGAAATTCTGCTCAAATCGCAAAATCTCTCAGGATGGCTCAAAAGGCGCTATCCCGACCTTTTTGCTTACTACGATGAAAAAACGACAATACTATTGGAATAAGTGAGACGCATCTGGAAATACATTGCCATTGTACAATATGCGCTATGGTTAGTTGCCGTAGAGCGCTTCTTTTTCAAAGGCAATGCGAGTTTTTCTTTAGGGTTTCTCTATTCTTCGCTGCCTAATAACCCCTCTTGGGATCTGCCCGCGCTAACTTCCGAGCAGGGTCAACAATTAGATGAGATCCTCGCCCAGCCCTTTACTTATTTTGCAAAGGGAACGCACTGTTACGCCTTTGCCAGCGAAGATGGCAAGTACGTCCTCAAGTTTCACCGCTACCCCTCGCACATGCGCCTGTTTTCCTGGCTAAAAAGTCCCCTCGCCTACCGTTTAGATCCGCGCCGCATCCAGATTAAAGAGCACAATGTAGCGCGTCATGCGGAAATAATGGAGAACTATAAGGCAAGCTTTTCCGACCTTAAAGAAGAGACGGGCGTTATTCTCTTGCACATCAACTGCACAGAGCATCTCAAGAAAACAGCCACGCTCATCGACAAAGCAAAAAACCGCTATAGCCTTCCTTTAGATGATGTTACTTTTATTCTGCAGCACAAGGCCAAGCTCATCTTTCCTGCGCTCGAATCCTATTTCGCATCTGGTCAGACTGAAAGGACCAAAGAATCTCTCCAGCATATCGTGCAGCTCATTGTGAATAGTTGGCAAAAGGGATACCTTAATAAAGATCCCGTCTTAAAGAAAAATTATGGCTTGCTTGCCAACCGCGCAATCTATATAGACACGGGCGATCTGAAGCAAGAAAAAGTGAAAGATATGGAGTCGCATCTTGCGGAAGTAACCGCGCCTTTGCGCCAGTGGTTACAAGAGCATTCCTTCGACCTTTGCGAATACTTTTACTCTTTATGCAAAAATTCTTTAAACTGCGTTTGCAAAGAAGAGGGAACGACCTCTTCGATGCCGCCGCGGTCGTACATTAAGAAATAGGTGCACGCGATCATAATCCCAAATGCGGGACTAAAGAGAGCGATGATCAAAGAAACGCCGCACACCAGAGCGCGCCGTAGAGTAATAAGCGCATTGGCCCTCAGCTCGGCACACGCCTTGACTTTGGATAAAGTAATCAAACACCCGATGCAAGAGAGCAGAAAAAGCACAAGGCCATAGCAGAGCCAAAGCAGATCTGCCAACAAAAGCAAGAAGAAAAACAAGCGCGCTGCCAGAGAAGAAAAAAAGCTGCTTTTCTTATTTTCACCTGGCTCCTCTTGAACTTCTTCAGAAGAAAGGGATTCGGATTTTGTTTCTATTCCAAAAGGGAGTTTCATAAGGGATTTTTATTTTTTATGTTTGATCTTGTTAAAACCGTTTAAGGCCGCGATCCGATATCCTTCCGCGTAAGTCGGATAATTAAAGACCTGATCGATAAAGTAATCGATGCGCGCATTGAAACTCATGGCCACTTGGCCTATGTGGATCACTTCTGTAGCCGCTCTGCCAATAATATGGATCCCCAAAATTTCCAGCGTGTCCGTGTGAAAGAGGATTTTAAACATGCCGGGATCATTTCCTGAAATCTGATTGCGCGCTATCTCGTAATAGTAGGCCCTGCCTACTTCGTAGCGAAAGCCCACGGCTTCTAATTGGTTTTCAGTATATCCGCAGGAAGAAATTTCCGGAATTGTATAAATGCCGATGGGATAAAAAGTGGGAAAGTGATGCGTGGGCGCGCCAAACGCGTGACGCGCAGCAAGCCTGCCTTGCTCCATGCTCGTCGAAGCCAATGCGGGAGGGCCAATCACATCTCCTGCCGCATAAATATTAGGAACCACAGTTTGGAAGAGCGCGTTTACGGGAATGTATCCCGTTTTCTCGACAGAAATTCCCACTGTGTCCAAATGCATGTTCTGCACATTGGCTTCCCTTCCCAAAGCATAGAGCACCATTTCCGACTGCAGGTGAAATCCTCCTTTAAATTGCACATCGATGTGGTCTTTTTCCTTGCGAATAGCTTCGAGGTCTTTATTACCCACAAATTTCAAGCCGATGTTGGAAAGCGAGCGCTGCAGATGCAATCCGATCTCCCTATCGAGCAAGGGCAGAAGATGGTCTCTTTTATCCACGACGGTGACCTCGGTTCCCAATGCCGCAAAGAAGCTTGCGTATTCCGATCCAATAATCCCTCCCCCCAGCACGATAAGCGTTTTAGGAACGTGATCGATGGACAAAAGGCGCGTGGAGTCCAATATCTTTTCATTGTCGAAAGGCACGTGCGTCGGATTGCGCGGCTTGGATCCCGTTGCAATTAAGAAGTAGGTCGCTTTTATGCGGTGCGTGGTCTTGTTTGCCCTATCGACAACGCGCATGTGATGCTTATCCTCGAAAGAAGCCATTCCGTGGATTAGATCGATCTTATTTTTTTCAAACTGACGAAGTAAAATCTTGCGCTGCTCTTCCAGGACGATATTTAAGCGGAAGTTTAATTCATTGATCGACACCTGCCGGACGATCCCTTCTTGCGCGTAGAAGCTGCGCTCATAAAAGGCGGTCAAATCCAAAATCGCCTCGCGCAGGGACTTGGACGGAATCGTCCCCGAATTGAGTGAGGCGCCCCCCGGCACGGAGTCTTTCTCTATGACAATAACGCGCTGTCCGAGTTTGGCCGCCTGAATTGCCGCCTTTTGCCCTGCGGGTCCAGAGCCGATCACGACATAATCACAGGCTAATTCTTTCACGCGCGACTCCCAGCGGAACTATAAAAACCAAATTTAAAATTTACATTTCCTAATATTCTTGTTCAATAAGATTTAAGGTGATAAAATCCTCATTTTTAAATGAAATTTCGGAGAACAATTTATGTCCAAACGCTGTCAAGTTACCGGCCGGGTCCCTGTCAAGGGCAATTCTTACGCCATCCGCGGTATCGCAAAAAAGAAAAAAGGGATCGGTCTTAAAGTCACAGGAATTAAAAAGCGCCGCTTTAAACCCAACCTCGTCAAAAAGCGCCTCTGGTTCGGCGAAGAGAATCGGTTCGTGACCCTGCGCCTTTCCACAAACGCATTGCGCATTATTGACAAGCTAGGAATCGGCACTGTCATCCGCCAAATCCGCGCTAAAGGCGAACGCGTCTAAGTGTTTTTTTAATCACAGAGAGCACAGAGCACACAGAGGCGGCTTAACGCCGCATTAAATCGTCTCTCTGTGTGTTCTGTGGTTAAAAAATTTCAAATTCGCTTTATCCTTGTATTTGTTTTGTTAGGCGGGGCTATTGCCTTCCTTGTAGGCAAAGCAAGCACGCCTCAACTGCCTTCTGCGCGCTCCCCGCTTGTTTTTTATGCGAATCAATCGCGGCAGGACCTCAAGCTCCTTTTTTGCGAAGCTATTCGCAGTGCTAAAAAATCTTTACACGTCTGCTTTTATGGAATTACCGACCGAGACATTATCGCCGCATTGGGTAAAAAGGCGCAAGATGGCATTGCGCTTGAGATAACCTATGACCCTACGGCCTCCCTACCGCTGCGCTCCCTTTTTCCTTCTTCGGCAGCACTTAAAGCCCATAACAAAAGGGGGCTTATGCACCGCAAAATTTTAAGTATCGATAACGCTTACCTGCTCCTGGGCTCTGCCAACTTGACTCCATCATCTTTGCGCTATCATAGCAATTTGATTCTGGGCCTCTATTCGCCAGATTTGGCAGGCTTCATCGAAAAAAGGAGTTCTTCCCAGTACCAGCTAATTATTGAGGATCAAAAAATAGAGTGCTATTTGCTCCCCGATGCACAAAAGCAAGCCCTTGAGCGCCTCTTAGCCCTGATTGCCGGCGCGCAAAAGAGCATCCGCATTGCCATGTTCACATTCACCCATCCCCAAATCGCTCAAGCCCTCATCGCCGCCCACCAACGCGGAGTTAGCGTCTCTGTCATCCTCGATTCTTACTCCGGGCGCGGAGCGAGCCGGAAAACGTTTGAAGCACTAAAAGCAGCGGGCATCCGCACTGCGTTGAGCCAAGGGCAGCAGCTCTTGCACCACAAGTGGGCCATTGTCGATGAGGAGCAGTGGATCATGGGCTCTGCCAATTGGACTAAAGCCGCCTTTGCCAAAAACGAGGACTTTCTCCTCATCCTCTCCACCTTGACAAAAGAACAAATCCAATTTTTAAATCGCCTTTGGTCGACTTTAGAAATAGAAGCAGCTTAGTCGGCTCAAAAGAACACAAAAAGCGACGAAGCCTGATTTTGTAGACACCTTCTTAAAACTTAATCTGATAATATGCATGTATGAGTAATGTCTGGCACATGCTTTCGATGGCACTCGCCCTATTTTTGCTAATGGACTCCATTGGCAACGTCCCTCTTTTTATTGCGCTGCTCAAAAATATTCCCGCAAAGCGCCAGAGGAAAATCATTTTCCGGGAGCTGGTAATTGCCCTTTTGATCATTCTTCTGTTTTGGGTGCTTGGAGCGCCTCTTCTCTTCTTCCTCAATATTGAAATGCCCACCATTCTCATTGCAGGCGGGATTATCCTCTTCCTCATCGCCATCAAGATGATCTTCCCCACGCGTAAAATATCCAAGACAGAAGCCCCTCGGGAAAAAGAACCCTTCATCGTTCCGCTGGCCACTCCGCTTGTCGCAGGGCCCGCGGTACTCGCCGCCGTCATGCTCTATTCCGGGCAAAGGGAAAACGCTTGGGTAAGCATAAGCGCAATCATCCTCGCTTGGGTCGCCTCAACCTTGATCTTACTCTGTTCGCCTCTTCTCAAGAAGATGCTCGGCGATAAAGGCCTCACCGCCCTCGAGAGGCTTATGGGCCTGGTTTTGACTCTTCTGGCCGTCCAGATGTTCCTAGATGGAGTACTCCGCTTCATGAATAAAGAATAAGCCTATAGGTCTATGCGCAATCTCGTCCTCACACTTTCCTATCTCGGCACACCTTTTAAAGGATGGCAAAAAACGCGCTCTAGTCCAACAATTGAAGAGGCTGTAGAATGTGCTCTCTTGCGCATCTTGCGCCAACACCCTAAGCTGCAAGCGGCAAGCCGCACCGATGCCGGCGTCCATGCCGAGGGCCAAATTGTCAATTTCCTAACCGACCATCCGATCGATCTCCCTACACTTGCGCGCGCACTCAACGGCACTCTCCCCAAAGAAGTGTGCGTGCTCTCTATCGAAGAGCACCCCTTGGACTTTCATCCTACACTCCACTGCCAGGCAAAAGAATATCGCTATCAGATCTGCAATGGACCCGTGCAGCTCCCCTTTCACCGCTTTACCTCTTGGCATATCCCCGATACCCTGCATCTCGAGAATATGCAAAGAGGCGCAGAGCTGCTTTTGGGAACTCATGACTTTTCCGCCTTTTGCAATGAGCGCGCTTTGTGGGATCGCAATCCGGTTTGTCATCTGCAGGAAATTTCTTTTGCGCCTCTGCCCTCGCAACGTCTGCGCATTTCTATCATCGGAGATCACTTTCTCTACAAAATGGTGCGCAACATCGTCGGCACTCTCGTCCATGTCGGCTGGGGCAAAATCGCTGTGGAAAAACTTTCTGACATTCTAGAGAGCAAAGACCGCACAAATGCCGGCGTCACCGCCCCCGCACACGGCCTTAGCCTCTATCGCGTCTATTACAATCGAGAATAATTATGATTTCGCGCAATGATCCTTGCTGGTGTGGAAGCGGGCTTAAATGGAAAAAATGCCATTATCCCCTTTTATCCTCATCAAAAATTCCTCTTGAGGAAACCTACCTCAAGCAATTTGGCATCATCCTCAAATCCCCCGAGCATATCGCAGGCATACGCCACTCGTGCAAACTCGCCGCTGCGATCCTAGACAAAACTTGCAAGATGGCAAAAGCAGGCGTGACGACAAATGCACTCAACGACTACGCGCATCGCTTGCATTTAGAAGCCGGGGCTATCCCTGCGCCACTGGGTTATGGCGAACCTCCTTTCCCTAAGAGCATCTGCACCTCTTTAAATGATGTGATCTGCCACGGCATTCCCGACGACATTCCACTCAAGGAGGGAGATATTCTCAATATCGATGTCACCGCCATCCTCAATGGCTATTACGGCGATTGCAGCCGGATGGTAGCCATCGGAGAGGTCGATGCGTCCAAAAAGCTGGTGATGGAAGTCTCCCAAACGTGTCTAAATCGCGCCATCGCCATTTTAAAACCGGACCTTATGATCTACGAGATTGGAAATGTCATTGAAGCCTACGCTACCGCGCACGGCTGCTCAGTAGTGAATCAATTCGTCGGCCACGGTACGGGAATAGAATTTCATGAACCCCCACAAATTCCCCATCACCTCAACCATCTCAAGATCCCACTTGCCGCGGGAATGATATTTACCATCGAACCTATGATCAACGCAGGAGTGCGCTCGGGCCACATCGATCCCCAAAACCACTGGACCGCTTACACCAATGACGGCAAACCCAGCGCACAATATGAGCACACTGTGTTGATCACAGAAGAGGGCTACGAGATACTCACTATGATGTGACTTCCCGCATCTTGTGTTCTTTAAGAGAGTATCTTACCAGTGTATCTGCCACATTTTCTCCCTCTTCCATAAACCCTACAGTAGATTCCGTTTTGGGTTCTGAAGTAGATGTTTCTGATTCTTTTTCTGCCTCTTCTTTTTCTGCCTCTTTTTTGGTAACGAGAAAACCCTCCTTAAGATGCTGATGTGCTAGATCGTGATGTCCTCTTTCCGAATGAAGGCCTGTGGGAAAGTCAAACTTTAGAACAACAACACGTCCCTCTTTTTGCAGATCCTTTACCTTTCGACTATTGATTAGATTTGCATCTTTAAAGTAGAAATCTTCTTTCACTCCGGTACAGACAATAGTAGTTTCCTGCTTTTGCAACTCTTCTTTATGTGCACGGACAAATTTATCCAATTCTACGTGCACATCTGTTGCCCAGCCCGTCGCTTTAGCAACAGGAATCATTTCTATCAAATAAGGAATAGAAATAGGCCCTAAATTCCATTTAAAAGAGTTAATCGAATCGGAAATCGAAGAAGGAGTGCTTCCGATACACATGACACGCGGAAGTTCTTCTACCTTGCAGTGTTTAAACATTTCTCCACATGTGATGCCTCCAAAGGAGTGGCCAATACCTATATCGGGGCGCTCATATCCATATTTTGTTTTGATGTAGCCCATGGTCTTGTACATAATTTCTGCGATTTCCACTATCCCACCCAAGGGAAAGTACCTCTCTTTCGCGCCTTCCTCTTTGACTATATCATAAGGACTCATGAAGAAAATGCGCGCCGGAATACGCATAAAACGCTCAAGATAGGGATAGACATAATAGATGGAATTATGCCGGTCAGCGCGATTTCCAGAAAAATAGAACATAGTGATCGGATTCGAATCTTGCTTAGAAGCCAAATGCGTTTCCATTTTAGAAGCAATCATGCAGACATTTTTACCGCTTTTTAAAGATAAAGGATAAGAATCATCTTGTGGGGCTTTATATTGTTTTAAGATCTCGCTTCTTTGTGGATAGACGTCAGGACAAGGTCCGCGGCTCCAAAATTTTTTGTGGAATTCTTCTTCTTTTTTCTGCTTAAGCTGTTCTTCTTCCTTAAACAAAGGCAAGAAGTTGTCAGTTCCCAGTTTATAGCTCATTTTATCGCGCGTCTTTTCATAACCTGCCTGTGAAAAAGTTCCTACAACTTTAAGTGCACTTTTTCCTACCGAGACGAAATTTTCAGCCGTCTTGCTCGCATAGCCCGTGAGCTGTTTGCACGTGTCGCTCTGATGCAACTCTCTAAATGCTTTTCTTCCTGGATCTAAAAATGTGGGACTGCCTCCAAAAAATGCCATAACCTTCTCCTCAATATCCAAAATGATCGGAGGGAAGGTTGTACACCTTGGCCGATATTTTTTCTAATTATTTTTAGGATTCTTGCGCCATGATGAAGAGATCTTCTTGCGCCTCAGCACTGCTTTTACGCTTTCTGCGCAGTGGCTTTTTGACAAGCAAGAGCTGGGAAACCAATTCTTCCAAGGCAAGTGTGTGTATTTCCCAGTGTTGCTCTTCTTCTTCCAACTGCTTGGAAATAGAAGTATAGAAGGCATCTTCCGGAATAGGACTGCGCGCATTCTCTTCTATCTCTTTTTGCAAGGATAAAAATTGCGACTCCATTGCAAAGAGCTCTTTACGCGTTTGATGAAGAATTTCTGATTTTTCTTCGAACTGCTCTTTTAATTGCGCATATTGCGCTCGCAACACGTCCAGAGAGCGCGTTTCCTCAAGATCTTCTTCCGCAGATTCGTTTGTTACAAGTTGGCTCGAAAGTTCATCCGCTTTAAGGCGCCATCCTTCTTTTTCCATTTCTTCTCTTTCTATGCGCGCATGCTGCTCGGCACTGTAGGCATGGGCAGAATGCAGTGCCTTCTTAAGCGATTCAATGGAAGAAGCCACCTCTTTGTGTTCTTGAAAAAACACGCGCTCTCTCTCTTCGTGCTGGGCGCTTAAAAAGACAGTTTTTTCCTGCAATACACGCAAAGCGCGCGTGTATTCGCGGATGCATAAAAAGATCTCCTCATCGCCGAGCA
The DNA here is from genome assembly GCA_036493355.1 of Rhabdochlamydiaceae bacterium. Classification (GTDB taxonomy): domain Bacteria; phylum Chlamydiota; class Chlamydiia; order Chlamydiales; family Rhabdochlamydiaceae; genus JABDFI01. The sequence goes on along the minus strand of DASXPV010000088.1, from coordinate 41,393 downwards.
GCATTAAAAGCCAACTCAGGGCAATTGATACGCTCAAAAGAGATGTCCAAAACGCATCTTTCGCGTGAAACACGGTGGCCAGTGCTACAGCGAGCAGTGCAAGTGCGCAGATAAAACCTATTTTCTTCCATTTCCCTATGAGGAAAACCCCTAAGAACGACGCTGCGACCAAAGGCCACAGCGCGTGTGCGTACTTGAAAAGAGCACAAGAGAGTCCCAAGTTTAAACAGAGCGGACCTAGCGCGTTCAACAAGAGAAACTGCTCTTCTTTTTGTCGATGGAACAAAGATTTCATCTCCCTCCTAGAATGCTTAAGATGCGGCCCATCGTAAGATAGCCCAACTCAAAACGATCCAGCCCAAAATGCTCATTGGGGGCATGGATATTATCGCTGGCAAGCCCCACTCCGAGCATCGCGACCTGAGCTCCCGATGCGCGGGAGAGATCCCCTACGATGGGCACAGACGCTCCGCAGAGTTGATAATGGCAAGGCTTTTTAAAAACCTCGGAAAAAGCTTCCGCTGCGATATGCACAATCTGCGAATCAAACGCGCTCCTAAAGCCCGCGGCGCCATGATAAATTTCCCCTGTGATTTCTATTCCAGGCATCGCATGCGCCTTTAAAAACTCAAGCACGAGCTTTCCAATGAAATCGGGCTCCTGATCGGGTACGAGTCGGCAAGAAATTTTAGCAAAAGCTCGCGAAGGAATGACCGTTTTGAAACCCGATCCCGTATAACCGCCCCACATGCCGTTAATTTCCAAAGTAGGTCGCATCCAATTGGATTCGACAATAGAGTAACCCTGCTCTTGGCAAAACGCTTTTACGCCAAACTCTTTCTGATACTTTTCTACGTCAAACGACATGTCGATAGAGGCTAGTTGCTTTTCGGAAAGTGGGCGCACCTGATCGTAAAAATGTGGAATAGCGATTCTCCCTGTGCGGTCCCACAGGCTTGCTAAAAGAGTTGCAAGCGCGCGGTTGGGATTGAGGGCGATCCCTCCGTGTTCCCCCGAGTGCAGATCGATAGCAGAATTCGCGCAGCAGATTTCCATTGTTAGGACGCCTCGAAATCCCAAAGTCACAGCGGGAGTTTTAGCATCGGGAATACCAAAGTCCACTACGAGAAGATGATCCGCCGTCAGCTCCTCACTTCTCTCTTGTAAAATTGCCGTTGTGCCTTTTCCCCCAGATTCCTCTTCTCCTTCGATAAACACCTTGATATTGCAATTAAGCGTTTTAGCCAGATCAAAAATCGCTTTTAACGCAGTAAGCGTATAAAAGCATTGTCCCTTGTTATCCAAAGCGCCGCGTGCATAAACGCAATGGTTTTTGACCACAGGTTCGAAAGGATCGCTATTCCACAACTCTACAGGATCAACGGGCTGGATGTCGTAGTGATGATAAATTAAAACTGTGGGCCGCTTAGGACCCGCTTTGAGATAGCTGGCAAAGACAACGGGAAAGCTCGGCGTTTCCCAAAGCACAGCCTCTAATCCTATCTGCTGAAGATAGCCGCGAAGCCACTCCGCAGTATGGCGGGAATCTTCGAAGTGCTTAGGGTCTGTGCTGATAGAAGGAAAACGCAAGAAGGTAAAGAAGTCTTTGAGAATTTGCTCTCTGTGATCGGAAAACCATTTTTTTAAAACTTCTACAGAAAGTTGCATTGGGTGTTTCTTTTAAGAAAGTTCCGTATGATTATCGAGAAGTCCTTGCGCGCTTTCGATCAAATAAGCCGCCAAAGACGCATCCCCTTCATAGGTCATTTCCACCTGCATCTTTCCATCGTCGGATGGTTGGCCGCAGGTAATCAATACGTAACAGGCATTTTCTTCTGATAGACCTTTGCGAACATTTTTTTTCCACTGCGCTTTTTTCTTCTTTTCGATCAACATATTCAAAAATTCAATTCTTTGCTTTATGGAGATACATGACATAACTTCAATAATTAAGTAAAGAAAAAATACAATTTGCAACTCTCCCCCAGAGCAAATCTCTGTACGGAATAATTTCGCAACGGGATATACTGGCATTCAGAAATGAGGGAGAGATGATTATGGCAGTAGCAAAACGGGTCGTTCTATTCCTAGTTATCAACGTAATAGTTATTCTTACCCTTTCTTTAGTGCTGAATATTTTGCACGTCCAGCCTTTCTTAAGGTCCTATGGCCTCGATATGCCATCTCTTCTCATCTTCTGTTTAGTATGGGGAATGGGCGGAGCGCTGATTTCTCTCAGCTTATCGCGCAAGATGGCCACATGGCTGATGGGGGTGCGCATTCTCGATCCCGCATCGCGCGATACACAGGAGCACAACCTTGTCGTAACTGTGCAGGCGCTCGCTCGCCAAGCTCATCTGCCTGAGATGCCCCAGGTGGGCATTTTTGATTCGCCCGAGCCCAACGCTTTTGCAACGGGCCCTACAAAGCGCCGCTCTCTCGTCGCCGTCTCTACAGGGCTGCTCCGCCGCATGTCGCAAAAAGAACTCGAGGGCGTTCTCGCGCATGAGATCTCGCACATTGCCAATGGAGATATGGTGACAATGACGCTGATTCAAGGCATAGTCAACGCCTTTGTCATGTTTTTAGCCCGCGTCCTCGCCTACGCCTTTTCCGGGATGGGGAGAAGCCGCGAGAACTCTTCCAGCTCGCACATCTCTTATATGCTATCGGTGTTTTTCTTCGAAATTGTGTTCATGATTTTTGGTTCGATGGTCATCTGTTTTTTTTCGCGCTACCGCGAATTCCGCGCAGACAAGGGAGGAGCTGATCTTGCCGGCAAAGAGAAGATGATTTCCGCACTCGAATCTCTGCAGCGCCTGCAGCAGATCCGCGACCCCGCATTGGCCAAGCCCTCCTTCCAATCTTTCAAAATTTCCACCCCCGCAAGACACGGCTTTCTCCGCCTCCTCAGCACCCACCCACCCCTCGAAGAGCGCATCGACCGCCTCCGTCAGCTGTAGGAAAAAGTTTGATTTTTGAATTTATTTTTGCATGAGCGGGTCGACCATAGACATGTCTATGGTCGACTCAACGCTTACTTAATAAACAACGCGTACTTAATAAATAATGAATTAAGAGTTTTGATTTTCCCAGTAGGTGTCGATTACTGCTTGAATCTCTTTTTTGATAGGATCGCTAGCAGCGGGGAGCCGATCGATGACCGCCTGCACCCACTGATAGTAGCGATCGATGCGCGTGCGACTCCACTCCTCTGGAGGATTGTGGAACAAATCGACAACGTTGAAGAGCTTGTCGGCTAGATTAATTTGCGCGGCCCCCTTGGATTGCTTTGAAGCCTTTATCACCTGCAAGCGCTTGCGCTCCATTTTAGCCAATTTTTTGTCGTCGGTCATTTCGCGCACATAAGAGACGGCATCCTTTCCGAAGAGCTTCTCAATCTCCTCAAAGGTTGTTTGCGCATCCTCCACTGTATCGTGTAAAAGCGCACCGATGATGACAGCAGCATCGCTCACCTCTCCGTAGTGCATCAGATTGTAAGTTACGCCTAAGGGATGCGAAATGTAGGGCGTCTTTTCCTTATTTTGACGCAGCTGCAGGCGATGCTTTTCCGCGGCAAAATCGATCGCATTGAAGATCGCGTCAATCTCTTCCGCCTTAAGACTTTTGCCTTTGCGATAGGCGTTATCGAGCTCACCCACCAGCAGATCGTAGTTCTTCATTACAACGGGATTGTCATGCGAAAGGCGGGCCATCAGAGAACGCGAGGCTTGGTCGCGTTGGGTAAGTGGATCCTCAACCACTTGACAATCAGAAGGTTGGCATATAGACACCTCCGGCCTGCCGGTTGCCAGTAATGTAAAAGAATGGCCGAGAAGAACCCATACTAAAATAGTTTTGCCCATGCCTGCCTCCTCGCAATTTAAAACGATCAGTATAAATCAGAGCGGGAATATTTTAAAACAGGATAAAAATTATTTTAAATAATTAATAAATTAATTATTTTATTGTGATGAAGGTTTGTTAATGATATAATTATTAAAAAAAGTAATGAGGCAATTATGTCATCTCCATTAGTACCATCTAATCCTTTTTTTGACACTCTTCGTCAATTTGAATCATTTTATGTGGCGATAGAAACCGACTATAAAGGCAAGTTAAATCAAGATAAGTGGCCACAATGGTTTCAGGAAATGACCGACCTGCAAGAACGTCTTCAACATATTCGCGAAAACGACATTCCTCTTAACATTAAGGGAGAGCCTTGGATATCAAAAACAAAGTTAATTGAGAAACTTGCTATAAGGGTTGAACAAGCATCTAAAATAGTGCTAAGCATACCCTCAGCACCACCACAATCTCAAGGCCTCCCAACCAGAACAATCGGAGTAATATCCTCATCTTCATCAAGTTCCTCTTCAAGTTCATCCTCTTCCTCATCCCAAACAGGCGCGACACAATCTTTTCAAGGATGTTGGGATAACTTTTTCCACGCTTACGCATTAGCTAAACAGAATCCTCTCGAACAAGCGTATTTCACAACCATGATCCAGATGCAAGAAATTATGGGAACTTGCCCTGATGAAGAAATTCCAAAGCCGTTTACGCGAGAGACTCTAAAGCTAGAGATGGAAAAAGCAGTGCAAGACATCACGAATCGTTTGGCACACTCTCAACAACCTAGCAGACCGGCAATAGTAAAAGGATGCGTGGGTTTTGGCAGAGAAAATAACAATTGCTGGGTAAATACCTTTCTCCAACTCCTCTTGCATTCCCAAGAGCGGTACACAATGCTGCACACCGTGGGAGAGTATTGCGCATCAGGTAAAAACCACCGGGATTCCCAAATTTTGGGCGAACTCGAAAAGTATCTTGAGCCACCTATAACGTCGGAAAAAACCTTTCAGCAAGACGTTCTGAAGACATTTAATCAATTCCAATCAGATGGATTTAAGTTAGGCGCTATTTATCGAATATTACGCAAATATCCCAACCCTGAATTCTTAAACAAATTAATCAACACCATTCACAATGATATGTATAAACAGCCTCTTGCAAAAGCATTGGATGCAAAAGACTTTCCCGGACTCAAAGCCTTGATGAAGCAATTCGCTAAACTAGAGCAGCCCACTGTCGATCAACAGAGGACATCCTTTATAGAAGCGGGCAAAACTCTTCTGGAAGTCGCGAAAGTTTATAATATTTACCGGGGAGCTGAAGCATCTATTCCGCAAGAGTTTTCTCAACGCGTACGCGTCGCTTTTGCTACACTTTTCCCTCAGTTTTCTGCCGAATCCTTACAGTGCGAAGATGCGCATGAGGCAATGCAGAGTTTTACGGGTAAATATTTAGAGATCTTACAGCAGACCAAATCGCCTATTCCTACATCATTATTCTCGCATTTAACGGTAAAGAGAACTTGCAGGCGTAAAGAAGGTGCAATTCCAACTGTGCCTTTAAAAAATAAGGATTACTCTACTTTAGATAGCCAGCAAACTACTACAAAACGCTCTCTGACAGATAATCAAATCCTTCTCGAGACTCCAAAAGGAGGTGCGAATTACCTCGTGGAAACCGTGGAAAATCTACTAGCCGATCACTTTCATTCACGAGATGTAGAACCCTATGTTATAGGGTGCCTAATGAACGGTGGCGTGGTAGAGCATGAGGTTTTCAGAGAAGAAAGTCACTTTGAGCATCCACCACAAAAATTCACCTTAACCATTAAGCGATTTGAACATTTTCAAGATCCTGTTTCGGGAATACTGATACCTCTTAAAATTCTCACTCCTGTCCGGGCAAACCGCATAATCACTCTCCCTTCGGGATGCTCGTCTGTAAAAAGTCCTCTTGCCTATGAGTTGCGCTCGTTTTATGTGCATAGAGGTTCTTCGGCAAATGGGGGACACTATGTCGTGTACCTCAAAATAGGCGAAGATTTCGTAGAATTTAATGATGATCAACTGCGCATTGTGCCTCTGGTTGAAATTGACGCACTATTACAAGGACGTGGCCCTGAAGATGAAACTCCTTATGCCCTCGATTACGCACTTGTGGCTCCTGGGCAGCAACAACAGATGCTTGCGCTGTCACAAACACTGCAATCTACGCGCACTTCTGATGATGACACTACGAAAAAAGCAACCGAGCTTGTGCAGCTTCTCACCCAACTCGAAGGTCTAATAACAGCACAATCTCCTAAAAATACCGATGTCATGGCCTGCCTTAATCGCCTCGGCACTCTATTTCCCGAAGAACTGCATAAAATAATTGAGATTGTTAAAACAAATCAAAACTGGGCGGATAACCACCCAGACATAGTTCTTTTCCAACAAAACCCTGCCTACTATCTTTCTCGGATTGTAATAGGGTGGATTCGACCTAGCCCCAACCAAGGCCCGAAGAAGAATGTGATTACTCAATTGAAAGAATGGGCTATTGAAAAACGGACCATTTTGCAATGCGTACAACAATGTAATGTAATTCGAGAGGCGCGCTCAAAGGCTAAGTCGCAACAAGGGTGGACACATTATGACACTCTTCTTAACACAGAACGAGCAAAACTAGTGCAGTTAAGAACATCACATTCAGAAAATAATTTAACTACAATTAATCAGCTGCGAACAAATTCAGAGATTGTTCCCGATCAGCTGCGCAACGCCCTTCGCTATTCTGATCTTTCTAACGATAAAAAAACACAACTGTTCTACGAGATCCGAATCCACGAGATCGGAGAAGCGTCCAAAAAATTTGAGAGCGATTCCTTAAAAAAGGATAAGCAAGAAGAAGAAGATCCTCCTCTCCCGCCACCACCTCCACCTCCGCTCCCGTTTGAGCTCATAAGCAAGCCTCGCGCTGAGAAACGCTCTTCAACGCCTGATGATATTCTGCCACCGCCTCCACCTCCGCCGCCACCGCTTGAGGATGAAGATGAAGATGAATTTTCCGTTGATGGGTCTCGTACGCTGCCCGATTTTTTCCCACCTCCACCCTCTTTTCCACCTCCTCCCTTTGATGATAGCAGCTACACACATAGCGTGGAGAGACCACTCCCACAGTTTGAAATGCCACCCCCTCCACCGCCGAAGTCTTTCGGATCTTCCGAAAAAGGACGATTCCATACTGTCGATATTTCGCGTCTACCTCGGGTATCTAGTTCTACTGGACAGAGAGATGAGGGGTCACCCACACTGCCCAATTTTTTTCCACCTACGCTTGATGATAGCAGCTACAGGCCTCGTATGGAGGGACAACTCCCACGGTTTGATATTTCACCTCCACCTCCTCCACCGCCGACGTCTCTCAGATCTTCCGAAAAAAGAGGATCCCACACTGTCGATACTTCGCGCCTACCTCAGGTATCAAGTTCTACTGTTCAAGAGAAACCCCTCACCCCTTACTCTCCTCAAAAGGTTTCTCCCACACAGTTCACAATACTTGTGCCTATGACAAGCTCTTCTATTGCAGAAAACGCACGGCAGCTGACAGATGCCTTTATAACCCTAAAGGGAGCTGCCGGCTTTAATTCAGGGTTTCAAGTACATTTAAAACCCACTACTGGGGGAAATTGGCAAATAATCATTAATGCTACTGGAACACCCGGTGCAAAGATTGAGCGCGCTGACATAAGAAAATGCTCATGTACTAAATCTACAGGTTGCTCTACAAACCTGGAACACACCTATAAATTCGCAACCGGACCGTTTTGTAAGGAGCTTTCAACAAAGATTGCCCGTTATAACATGTTTGCCATATTTTCTACTTCCGAACATAGGAATTTACTTTTAGTTCCCGATACTACAAAATTTCATGTTCAACCACAAAACTATCCTCATCTCTTTAAGTTAGATGAGGGCCAATTGCAAACAGTATTTTCCGCTACTTTAGAAGTATATAATCAATTAAAAACCCAATTCACAGATTATCGATCAGATACTATTGAATTCCATGTGGGAAGAGATGGAAGCCAAACAGAAGGTATCCTTCATGTGCGCTTTATTGGATTACCTGATTCTATAAAGAAGTTATCTAACCAGCCCCCTATTTCCTCATCCACAAGCCCCATCTCATCCTTTCCGAGCTTGCGCCCAACGACCTCTACCACTACGTTTTCTTCCTCAGCGTCGCCCTTAAGCACTGCCAAGCCAAAGGATGTTGTCCCATTTTCATACGGAGGCGTTAGCGCTCTTAAGGAGAAACAAAAAGATCATTTAATTAAACTGCTCCAACTAGCTAATTATGGGCAATGGCACCACCTGCAAACGCATACAGGCCATCCAGACAGCAGCTTTGACTGGTGGATGTTCCCTACCAATCTATTCAGTACTCAATATGGAAATCTTTATCAAGTCAGCTCTCAAGATATTGAAAGTCTCAAAAAAGATGCTGCCTTTATGGCAAGCTATCGAGCAGGCATCATACTTGTTGCCAAATCGTGGGGTTGGGATTTAGAGACAAATCGCGACGTTACCAACACATGGCAAAAATGGTCGGACTATCAAGCGCGTCTTGGAAAAATGCTCCACTCGCTCCAATTATTTGGACAAAAAGACCTTCATGATCGACTTGTGACGTTTTTACACAGACAAAAAATTTCAGATACCTTATCACCCAAGATTAAACCCTATTTAATCCCCATTCAGTCGACTTCCACTACTGCTTTTTCATCCTCCTCGTCTTCATCTTTCTCGTCGCCATTAAGCACTTCCCGCGATCCCGATGTTTGGGGCCCTAAGGGTGAAGAATGGATTGCTGGGCCAAAAGGCGTTAACCAATATTTATGCGGCGGCATTTCTGCATGTACTCCCTTAGCTGTGTGTTTTGCGTCCACAGCAGCCGAGGCATATAGAAATGGAACAGAGGGAACTCCTGGAGAAATCTTTGAAATACTGCAAAACTTTCGAGATGATAGACATAAGAGTAAACGGTATAAAGACGGAGGAAATAATCTCGTCGATGAAGCCATTGACGCGGTGAATGATATTTCTAAGGAAGTCCTAAGTGAAGGCAGAGCGGCTTTATCAGTTCCCAAAATTTTTAAAAGACAACTACAAGAACGCGAATCTTGGGTATGTATTGGACAGAACCCAGTACACGGCTTAAGAGACTTTAGGCCAACTCCTGAAAAGAAAAATTGGATGCAAATCATTCATGGGATGAAACCCGGAGAAGGAGCCGTCATTCAATTCGCAGGATATACGATATCCTGCCGCCGCTTGGCAAATTGTTGGGAATTTTTTGATTCGCATAGAGGAAGGGATTTAGCAAAAGCTAAAGGATTTACCGATCAAATTCTTCCTGAAGGCGCTTACATCAAACGCTGTTCTACTATACAATCAGCTCTAGGTTATTTAAATTCCCTTTTCCAAACTGGCCCACAAAGAGAAGTCAGAGTAGGTGATTATCAAGGCGAGTTGGCGAACGCAATTCAAATCACTCTAATTGGCTAATGTTACAAAAAGCGCGTGATCAAGCGCGCAATATCATGATAAGTCAGGTAGATAAAGAGTGCAATCAGCAACAGGATAAAGGGGAGGATCAGCCTCTCCATTGTCTTGGACTTGATGCGCTTTTTTGTTATCGCTTCCCACAGGGAAAAGCAAATATGCCCGCCGTCGAGGACGGGAACGGGGAGGAAATTTAAAATCCCCAAGTTCATGCTGATCACCGCCAGCCAGTAGAGCGCTTCTTTCACGCCCACCGTCCAGCTCTGCTGCATCACTTGCACCATGCCTACAGGACCTGCGAGCCATTTGGGGCTTAAAATACCGGTAAAGAGCGCAAAAAGTGTTCTCCACGTCTCGCTGAGCACATTGGCAAAGAGGGTGAAAGGAGAGGGATTATAATGGACAAATTTGTCTTGCAAAGGAATGCCGAGCATGAGTTTGCGCTGATTCTCTTCAAATAGTTCCAAAGCAGTTTCCTTTTCCTGAGAATCGCCCATCTCCTCTATGGCTTTTTTTTGCGCGCTGAGGTTTTCAGCGATGCGCGAACGCATGCCTTCCGAAAGAGGAAGATCGCCAATATGTTTGGGCTCGACAGGATTGAGCAGGCGCACATTCCCCAATTGACGAATGGGATTTTCAGATCCAATTGTGCAGCTCATCTGTCCAAGTGCGTTCCAATCGATATCGCAGGCGAAGTGCTTATCGGCCACTTTCCATAGCAGCGGCTTGATGTCCGTCTCGTTGTCGACGATCAATTGAATGTGTCGCGTTTGCAGATACTGAATGAGCTCTATGGCAGAATGAATCGGAATGCCATCTACAGCAATGATGCGGTCAGAGGGGTTTAGAGGAATTTCATTGGCAGAGCGCTCGCGCGCGCAGGGGGATTCTTCCCGCGATTCAGCATTGAGATAGGACAACTGGCTTTCGATGGTCCCCTCTGGGGTGAATGTATAGGGAATGCAAAAGAGATCCTGCACCCTGCCTTTAATGCTCTGTTCGTGTTGCCAATCTTCCCATTCCGCTCTTTGCACGCTATTGATGCGCAAGTCGGAGACCTTCACGCGCGGAACGCGCGTTAAAAACGCTTGATCGCCCCGTTTAACCGTGAGCAGGGCTTTAGGCTCGTTAATAGTCTCGATCAGCTCATTTCTGGAAAAAATGAGTTTGCCGTCAGCCCAAAGAATGCGGTCTTTATTCTTGATGCCGCTCTCTCTCATCGGAGATCCCTCGGGCAGCGCGCCATTTTCTCCTAAGTAGATCAGATATCCTGCGGGGGCCAGAGTCTCAAATACCGCGTGCAGGCGCTCCACCCCTTTGAGCGAGGAGTTCATGGGAAAGGCAAAAGTGAAGGGCATCTTTTCTTGGGTAAAATAGTCGATCTTATATCCCGAAATGACGGGAGTGGCATCGTCTAGCATCGAAGCGTAGAGTACGTCGTGAAAAGAAGTAAAGGGCTTGTGATTGAGCTGCATAATCTCATCACCCGAGCGCACGCCGGATTGATAAAGGTCGGAACAGGGATCTACCCATCCGATTAATCGCGTGTATTCAGAAAACGGCTTTTGTCTGCCGCCGCACACCCATAAAAGAGTAAACGCTAAAAAGGCAAAGACTAGGTTCACGATAGGGCCAATCGCAGCAACTTTAATGCGCGCCCAAGGAGATTTGCCGTAAAAACCATCGGGAATGTCATAAGGTTCGAGAAACCCTTTCTTTTCCATGCCTGCAATGCGCACATAGCCGCCGAAGGGCAGCCAGCAGAATTGCCACTTTACGCCTTTGTGCTGCCAGGAATAAAATGGCTTGCCGAATCCAATGGAAAAAACCTCAACGGTCATCCCAACGCGCCTAGCCATCCAATAGTGGCCCAATTCGTGGATAAAAATTAAAAGCCCCAAACCTAAAGCAGCCAGGAGAATGTGAAAAATACTATGAATCATATATTCCCATTAAATTTCTGCAGCGCCAGTGTATACCCAAACAACTTGAAAAATTGGGGATTTTGGCAAGAAGGCTCCTCAGATTCTTTAATAAATTCCGCACACGCGACAGTGCTTATAGACACAGCGCAAGTGCAGAATAAAAAATCTGAGAAAAAGCCGACGCAGCCAAAATCCAATTTTTCAAGTTGTTTGGGTATATCTAAGCTAACACCTTCTCCTTCTTAAAGTCAATCTTAGAGAAAGCCCTAAAAAGTACATGGCCCCCAGACAGGCGACGGTGAGTCCAGAGGTTGAAAAAGAGATTTGATAGGCGCTGAGAAAGTGCCTAGATAGCGCCACGCTGAAGAGAGCGCAGACTATTCCCAAGCCGCAGGCGCAGAGGAGTAGGCGCATCAAGCGCGTGCAAAAAAGGCGCGCGGTTAAGACGGGGGCCACTAAAAAGGCCAAAACGAGAAGGACACCAACGGCGCGAAACGCGCCAATGACAGTTACAGCGGTGAGTACCATAAGAAAATAATTAAACAGGTGGCGGGAAAAACCCAGGGATTGTGCAAAAGGGGCATCAAAGGTCGTGACTTTCCATTCTTTATACAAGAGGAAGATCAGAGACAGGTCTACACAAGCGATCCAAAATATGAAGAAAAGGTCGTCTAAATGCAGCGCGTCGACATTTCCCATGATCGCTTCCAGGCCGATATGGGCATTGCGCGTGAGGGCCGTAATCAAGACAATCCCCAACGCAAATAAAGTCGTGAAAACAAGCCCCGTGCTCGCATCTTCTTGCAAGCGGAAGACCGAAGATAGAAAGTGCGTGAGTAGCGTAGTGATCACTCCGCTGATAAGCGATGCGAGCAGCAGAATTTCCACGCTGATGCAATGCGAAGAGATTTTTTCTTTTGGCATGAGAGGAAGCAATAAAATATAGGCGATCACAATCCCCAATAAAATCGTATGCGATAAGGAGTTGGCGAGCATGGTCATTTTTTTCAACACGAGAAAGGTTCCTACCAGGGCCGAGGCAATCGCGACAAAGCAGAGCACGAGAATTTGGATCTCGTCCGAGGCGAGATTGGAAAGCGGCAACTGCCCGAAGAAAAGAGAACACATCCTCTGTGCGAATAGGGCAATCACTTCGAAAAAGTTCTTTCCCCAATAAGGATTTTCTATAATCATAGCATTCCTTCGCGGGAAGGAATAGGCTGTCTATGTGGATCGAGTTTGGGATCGTTGAGCACAAGGGTCAGCTCCGCTTCCAATTCAGGGGTGAGTATATGCTCCATCTCTTCTGCGCTGCGATGCACCTTTTCTACGCCTTGGCCCAAGTGAACAAGGTAAAGCTCCCAGAGGCGATGCAGACGGACGATACGCGTGGCGCGCTGCCGCCCATCCTGCGTTAAAAAAAAGCAGCCGTCCCTCTCTTCAATCCACCCCTGTTTTTTAAGGCAAAACAGCATCCAGAAAAGAGTTAAAGAAGAGACATCGAGAACGCGTGTCAATTCGCCCTGCGTTCCCTTCTTTGCTTTCCATAGATATTTAAGCACGTTTTCTCTCTGGCATTCCCTTTGAAAATAAAAGGCGCGGATCCTTCTTCGAATAAATCCGCTTTTGGGCGCAAAGAGAAACGCGCATAGGCAAAAAAACGAGGCGCACAATAGAATCATAGGCCCCGTGGGAAGCGAAAAGTGCGCGCCCGCACTCCTGGCAGCTTCTGTCCACTGCGGAATCTCCACGGAGAGGTAGTTGCCAAAAAATCCGCTGAGAGCACCTATTAAACCGGCTAGAAAAAACACCCCGCCCAATTGATTGCTCAGCTGGCGCGCAGCGACTGCGGGAGCAATTAACATCCCCGCCATGAGAACTACGCCCACGCTGCGTATCCCGACGATGATGGCCACGATGAGCAAAACAAAAAGGACCGCATCGATAAAAGCGATGGGAACTCCTACAGTCTTGCCATAATCCTTATCGAAAAGGGAAATCTGCACAGAGCGATAGAGAAAGAAAAGAGCGCATATGATAAGTAGGGCGAGCAGAGCGTAAACGATGACGTGCACATCCATCATCGTGGCGGCCTGCCCAAAGAGAAAAATATAGACTGTTTTATACCATAGGGCATGAGAAAACTGCAGCCGGCTGGCGATGAGCACGCCGACTCCAAAGAAAATCGATAGGACAAAGCAGAGCGCTGCATCGTTTTTTACTTTTAAGCGGCTTTCCATCTTGTCGATGAGCCATAATCCCAGGATTGCTGTGCAAAAAGCGCCTATGAGCACGATGAGGGAAAGAGCGTCATAAGCAGAAGGAAAAAAATGCGCTGTAATAAACACGGCAATTACTACCCCTGGATAGCACGCATGGGAAAGTGCTTCTCCTAAAAGAGAGCGCCTACGCAAAAAAACGATTACGCCGATGAGAGCCGAAGCGAGGCACATGCATATGCTGCCCAACGTTGGAGCCTGCAAAACCGGATCGGTAAAGTAATCGAGCAGGCGCATCACTGAATCCCGGATGTTTTACTGCGCGTAAGCTTGGCCACTTCTTCCAGAAGGGCGTTGCTTCTTCCAAAGGTGCGCATGATCGCATCAGGGTGAAAAACATCCGTCACAGGCCCGCAGGCCACCAGACAGGTATTTAACATGAGCACCCAGTCGAAATAGCTGTCGACAGTACTCAAGTCGTGATGCACGACTAAAAGGGTTTTACCCTGCGATTTGAGTTTGTCCAACAAGGCGATAATCGCTTTTTCCGTAGCCATGTCCACGCCGGCAAACGGTTCATCCATAAAATAAAGGTCCGCGTCTTGAAGAAGAGCGCGCGCTAAAAATAAGCGCTGCTGCTGCCCCCCGGAGAGCTGGCTGATCTGGCGATCGGCAAATGCACCCATTCCCACGAGGTCCAAAGCTTTTCTCGCCGCTTCGCGATCGGCTTTTCTCGGCCACATGAAATAGCCCAGCTTCCCATAGCGGCCCATTAACACTAAATCAAAGGCGGTGATGGGAAAGTCCCAATCGACAGAGGAACGCTGAGGAACGTACGCGATGCGTTTTTTCGTTTTCTTGATTGACTCTCCAAAGCAGTGCATTTTTCCCGCCAGGGGTTTAATCATTCCGAGCAGAACTTTCAATAAAGTGCTTTTTCCCGCTCCATTGGGCCCGATAATTCCTACGAGCTTTCCCGAAGGGATGGCAAAATGGATATCCCATAAGACGGAAGTACGGTCGAAATTGACATTGAGTCCCTCGACCTCTAAAGCAAAATGCGGCTCTGCGTGCATTACCTCTCCTTTTTCCACTCGCGCATCATCACCTCGGCATTGTGGCGTATCATGTTGAGATAGTTTTCCGCATGGCTTCCTCGATTTCCCATCGCATCGCCATAGAGAGGCGAAGAGCAGATCTCCACCTCCAGCCCTTTTTGACGGCACGCGTGCACGATCTTCTTTAAAGAATCGGGAGAAATATTGGACTCGGGAAAGACGATGCGGATTTGGTAGTGGATCAAATGCTCCACGATATGCTGGATATCCCTTGTGCTCAACTGACCCTCTGGAGCCAGCCCCTCCGGAGCATTGAAACGCGCTTCCCACTGCTGCGCGGACTCTTCGGAAGTGGCGAGATAGGCCCTGGCAAAATAATTGAAGGCGTCATGGCTTGTGACCAAATACCTCTTTTGCTGCGGGATTTGTGCAAAAGCCTCTATAATCGCCCCATGTTCCTCGCGCATCTTCGCTTTTAGCTGCTCAGCATTCTGATAATAGAACTCTTTGCCCTCGGGATCGATAGAGGAAAGCTCTTCGACAATCGGATCGACGATTTGACTCCATAGGGAAATATCCATCCAAATGTGAGGATCGATGTCCTTGTCCACATATAAAATCAAATCGGGAACGCGCTCTTGCAAAATGTTGCCCAGGGCAATTGCGCGAGGATGGCGGGTGAGCGCATAGCGCAGGCTGGCCCCGTGCTCAAGTCCTAATCCATTGTAGAAAATAAGCGTTGCGAAAGAAAGTTTTTCATCATCTCCTTTGACGAGTTCATATCCATGCGGATCGATCTCCCCATCGATCAAAGCGATGTGATCGACGCGCTCTTTTCCTATTTGGCTAACAATGTCGTCGATCATCGCCGTGGTCGACAAGATCTTGATGGAGCCATTGGGGCGCATCCACTCTTGCAAACGGGAAGGGGCTTTGTCGCATCCTGTAAAAAGCAGACAAGAACAAACCCAAGCTATAATAACAAAATAAAAATGATACCTGCGCATCTTAGAAACGTTCTCTGAATTTGGATAGTTTGATTTTTGATGATTTTTTCTTTTAAATCAATTCCTTTTTCGCGCGACATAGTTAAACTAACTAGACGAGGAAAAAGAAATTGATTTAAGAGAAAAAGGCTCAAAAAGCAGGCTATCCAAATTCAGAGAACGTCTCCTAAAACCCAGCTAGTTGACGCAAAAGAGCAAATGAGTAAATCCCTCGCGAACACCCATTAGTAAAAGTGATTTTTAATGCATAACGCCCAACATTGACGATCTCTACTGCCCCCACTTCTTCATCCACTAGAGCTGGACTTATTAAAGAGCGCCCCGTCATTTCATCGCGGCATTGCGCACAAAGGCATTGCCGTTGCACATCGCTCAACTTGTAATGAGAGATTCTACCATCGGTCCATTCAATAGTAAATCGATACTGATCTCTTTGAAAAATTTTCCGTATAAAAATTCCTTCAGACATTAGAACCTATGGCGACCATGCTAAGTGAATTTTTTTTAAATAACTTCCCTCCAGTTTTTCAAAAGAAAGCAGCTGGTCCCACACCTCATTGGCAATCGCTCTAAAAGCCTGCGCGCATTCTTTATCTTTTGCAGCATCAAACAAGGAAAGCCCTTCATCACAGCAGCGGGAAATGTCCTCATCAATCGGGATTTCGCCTAAAAAAAGGACACCCTCTCTTAAAGCAAGACGTCTGCCTCCCCCTTTGCCAAAGGGATAGTATTTTTTTTGATCCTGAAAATAGCTCATGTTTTCCACCAGGCCCAAAACGGGAACGCCCATATGGTGAAAAAGCGCGATGGCCTTGCTAACGTCCTGCAAGGCAACCTCCTGGGGCGTGGTGATGACGATCCCGCCGCAGAGACTGCCCTCTTGCATCAGAGTCAGTTGAATATCCCCTGTGCCAGGAGGAAAATCGATAAGCAGACAATCCAGCTCCCCCCACTCCACCGCATGAAAAAATTGCTTTATCACCCCATTTACAATAGGCGCTCGCACGATAACCGGCGCATCTTCCTTCAGAAAATGCGCCATCGATATAAATCGGATGCCATTTTTTTCAGCTGGGATGATTTTCTCAGGATTAACAGTGCAATTTCCAGGGGCGCGATCTTCGGGAAGCATGCGCCGAATGGAAGGGCCGTAAATATCGGCATCCATGATCCCCACGCGGTGCCCCATGAGCTGTAAGCAGAGCGCCAGATTGACAGTCAGGCTGGACTTGCCCACACCGCCTTTCCCCGCAGCCACCCCCACCACAAACCGCATCACCGCTCCCCCCTCAAAAAAAAATAAAAATATAGCCTGTATGTTTCAATTTTAGATATTGAAAATTGCGATGCTAAAATTGGGTCACCCAGAGACTGGAGTGGTGCGCTCTTTAGAACACACCATCCGACATGTCGATGGTTGACCCAACTTCAACCTAACAAAACAAACCTGAATCACTCGAAAACGGTCAATGTAAAAACATAATAGCAACATTCAATTTGTGGGATAATGATTTCGACTTTTATAAAAAAAAATCGATTAATTATTGCCCTAAAAATCATCGACCCTTAAAATCCAAGAAAATTATTTTGGAATAAAATGCGCGCGAATTTATTTTTTCCGCACATAAAGACTCAAATATTGCAAATAAAACGGAAATGAGTTAAATCAAATAAACAAACAGGTGAGTTCTTAAACAGAACTCAAAGTCAATTGAATAAATCAACAGGTTTGATTTACTTTATGAGAAGTATAAATCAACAATTTTAACAAAGGATAGTGATTATGAATCCACGGGAAGATGCATTGGAGTCTAAAATGAAAAACATGAAAGAAATCGAAGATGTTATTGCAAAGGCAATTAAAAAAGTAAATGGACGCAAAGAAAATGATTTATGTAAATTTCTCCCCATGACCTCCGGGGGTTATATGCATCATTTTACTTTGCGAAAAATGAAAAATCGACAACCGCAAGAACTCGGCACCCTAATTGAAAAATACATTATTAACTCCGATAAACCTTTCCCCGTGGCACCCAAACAGCGCGCTGCAAGAGGATCGAGAAAACGCCGCGATCAAATCACATTTACCCGCATTCAGCTCGAAAGAATGCTCAATATCGCCCGCCTGGCCGGAGATAAAGAAATGGTCTCTGTGCTCGCTCCCAAAAAATCGCTTGCCACATGCAAACGCGAATTAATCGCTTCCATCCGCCATGGACGCGTGGAACAAGACCTTTGGAACGCCTATGTAGAATCTTTGAATGTGTTGCAACAGCAAAGCGCTTTGCTTGCCAACGACGCCAAACTAAATGCGCCTGTCAGCGGTTAAATTTTTATTATAGTCAGTTCAACAGGGCTTTGTCGCTTTTGGAACTCGTATCACTGCTTCAAAAGGATAAAGCCCATCTCGTTCACGACCCTAAATTAAAAAAGAAATTTTCCGTTTGAATTAAAAGGAATTCAGAGTAAACTTGCTTGTTTTGAACGGAGCCAGATTAAGTATTTGAAGGAAGCGTTTGGTTTATCAAACAAAGCGGATCCTGTGAATACTTATTCTAAACTCTAGAGGAATGCATCATGACCGAGACAAAGAAGGCAGAATTTGGAAAATGGAGGTCCTTTTTTTGGCCCGTCCATAATTTCGAGCTGAAAAAACTCCTGCCTATGTTCTTTTTATTTTTCTTCATCAACTTTAATTACACCATTTTAAGAGATACAAAAGATTCTCTGATCGTTACCGCCCCAGGTTCGGGTGCTGAAGCGATCCCCTTCTTAAAGGTATGGGGGGTTTTGCCAGCCGCGGTCATTTTCATGATTGTCTATTCCAAGCTGAGTAACATCTTCAATAAGCAAAAGCTATTCTACTGCAACATTCTCTTCTTCCTGGTTTATTTTGCGCTTTTTGCTCTTGTTTTATACCCAAATAAAGAAGCATTGCATCCTACCGACGTTGCCGACAGCTTGCAAACATTTCTTCCGGGCGGATTCAGCGGCCTTGTAGCCATCTTTAGAAACTGGACATATACTATCTTTTATATCATGTCTGAGCTGTGGGGTAGCGTTGCAATCTCTCTTTTATTTTGGGGATTTGCTAACGACATTACCAAAATCGGCGAGTCCAAACGCTTTTACGCACTATTCGGCCTAGGCGCCAACATTGCCATGTTGCCTGCGGGTAAACTCATTATGTACTTTGCCAATATCCGCGACAAGGTGCCAGCAGGAGTGGACGCATGGGGAATTACTTTGAATTATACTGTTGGAATGGTCGTTATCTCCGGTTTGCTCGTCATGGCCATCTATTGGTGGATCAATAAAAATGTTTTAACAGATCCCCAACTTTATAATCCTGCGGAAAGACAGCGTTCGAAGAAAGAAAAGCCAAAAATGTCTTTAAAAGAGAGCTTCCTCTTCTTGGCGCGCTCTAAATATATCCTCTGTCTGGCTATTCTCGTCATTGGATATGGCATTGCGATCAACCTCATCGAAGTGACCTGGAAAGGACAGCTCAAATTGCAATATCCCAACCCAAATGACTACCAAACTTTTATGGGGACATTTTCGATGGTCACAGGGACTGTAACCATCTTGATGATGCTCTTTGTAGGCGGTAACGTCATTCGCCGCTTTGGATGGAAAACAGGTGCGATGATCACACCCATAGTCCTTATGATTACCGGAGCTGGATTCTTCTCCTTCGTAATCTTTAGAGACTACTTGACTGCTCTCATCGCAATGCTCGGAACTACGCCTTTAATGCTCGCGGTCATCTTCGGCATGGGGCAGAATATCATGAGCAAGTCTTCAAAATACTCTTTATTCGATCCCACTAAGGAAATGGCCTACATCCCTCTTGACCAAGAATCTAAAGTCAAAGGAAAGGCAGCTATCGACGTCGTAGGCGCTCGCCTCGGCAAATCCGGCGGTTCTTTGGTCCAACAGGGATTGATTATTGCATGCGGAAGCTTAACCGCTATTACTCCTTACGTCGCGCTGATCCTCTTGGGAATTATCGTGGCATGGCTCATGGCAACTAATTCTCTTAGCAAACAGTTCCTAAAACTTAATGCGGAAAGAGAAGAACAAGCTAAGCTCGCCGCTGCCACGGAAGCAGCTGAAGCTGTGGCAAAAAGCCCAGTGCAGCCAAGCATCCCCAGCTCATAAGCAAAAAAACCTCACTGCTGAAAACAAGGCCCATATCCTTAAATGGAATGGGCCTTTATTTTTTGCGAATGGTATTAACCCAACTTGTCTCCCCCTATCTTCTCTTATCCACGAACTGCGACAGGCAATCTACGGCTGGAGTGTGGGGATGCGTTAAGAGGGAGTCTTCGACTCCTATCAGCGGTCGCGCTACAGGCAGGACCTGAGTAGTTACGTTTTTTGAGTTTGAACTTGTAGTGATGTATCTGAAGGGAAGTTTTATCGCGCCAATTTTGGTTGTCCATACATATATCCGTTGTGTAATTCAATCGCTGGCCCGCAATCTTCTTGAGCTTTTCTTGGAGCAAGGATAAGTCTAAGGACATAACAAGCGAGGCATTTAAAGAAAAATCTACTCGCTTAAAAGCAGCTTGCAATTCAGCGGAAAGCGTGTTTATTTTCAAGCAGATGTAGTGATGATCGGTTATAGTGAGCGACTCCTCGTTTAAAATTTCTAGGCATTTCTGAGCACAATGCTCATGAATGGCGTGATCCAGTTCGGAATCAATACGAATAGATGTAATACGGATAGACATGCTAATTTCTCCTTGCTTTTGACAATCATTGTAGAAAGTTTGTGCACAAAATCTTCCCTGCAATGTCTGATTCGAGCATGCAGTTTTGAGAGCTGTTTTTTAGCTCTTAGCCAGTTTTTACTAAATTTTATTTTCTTTGAAAGGCGTCTTGCAAGGACTCGAAGCCTTGATAGATGCTGTGTGAAAAACCGAGGATGCGATACATAAGTGCATTTATAGACGTTATTTTCTTTTACTTTAACGCCTTGAGGATAACGAAAACTATCGCGTACGCCTTTGCACTGGTTATACAAAAAACGAGAAGCCCCAGCAAACTGAGCGAAGAGTTGCCGTTCACCATCTGTTGAATCCAATCGGAATTTAAATCCCTTTTTCAAAAGCATGGTACAATGCTAAAATTTGGCCTATGAAAAAGTCAACCGATTTAAGGCATGGCAGATGTTCGGCGATATATTGAAAGTCAGCAATCGCCAACTAAATAACACAATGTTGGCGTGATTCATCTTAGCCCTAAAGGGCCAAGTTTTCTTACGTCCTAATCTCCTTTAGAGGAGGATCTATCACTATCTGTTTTTTAGAGCTTCGAGGGATGCTTTAAATCCCCATTCGCGCATGCGCAGCAAGAAGCCGATGATGATAGCTGGATAGATCCAAAATAAGTGCAAAGGATTATGCCATTTGCATACATATATTTTAAAACTTTTTGCGAGTTGCAGGTATTTCCAAGCCTTTGTTTGTGAGAGAAAGCTGCGCCCAAAGTAGTCGACGCAGCTCACTTGAGGAGTATACATGACTTTATAACCGAGGCGTTTGACCTCCTGGCATAAATCGACATCTTCGAGCAAAATAAAATAGCGAGGATCGAATACATAGCCGAGCTTTTCAAAGATCTCTCTTCGGACGAGCATGAAGGCCCCCCGTACGACGTCGACTTCTTGTTCACGATCATCTTCAAATGCGGAATAGAAGAATTGCGGATGCACTGTGCAAAAAAAGGGCTTTACTTTGAGAAAGGCGGGACAGTAGGGAGCTAGATGAGGAAATTTGCAAGGCCTTAAGGCGTCATGCGGCAAATGGGAAGAGGTGAGCAATTTGCAACTGGCCAATCCAAAGCTTGGGTTTTGTTCCATCCACGCAATTAGCATGTCGAGAAAGCCTTCATACAGCTGCATATCGGGATTTAGCAAAAGCAAAAAGCGGCCCTTAGTTATGGCGAGAGCTTGCTGATGGGCGGCGGCAAAGCCGCGATTACTACTGTTTTTAATTAAATGTACATAGTTGGAATAGCCACTTTCGATGCACTCAACTGTTCCATCGGTGGAAGCATTGTCGACAATGATGTGCTCATAGCTGCACGCGAGAATGCGCGCGGAGACAGAGAGAATGCATGCCTCGATGAATTCTTTCGATTGATACGTAACTGTAATTATACTTAAATCCATGTGCGAATTGTACTGAACAATTTGTATATTTACATTAAGATATTCGCCCTTATGGATTCGATCATTTTGATTTTTTTAGCAAGCCCATATAGGTATGTTTCTTTTGTCTGCCAGCGCTCTCCAGAAGGGATTGCGCTTGCCATTGACTCGATAAAAAAACTGTCCTTAAAGAAAACCCGGACGGAAAAGCCTATTATGAGGTGCTAGCAATTGACTCTTAAGACCTCTCCGCTTAAATTTGAATCATTACAGATGAGAATCGCTTTTTTTGTTTTTTACTTGTGTGTTTGCATCGCATCGGTTGCTCAGGCGCGGCAGGCCAGTTCACGAGATGCGCATTGGCAGGGAAACGCCGGAGGTATGTCGCATCCCTTAATTATTTTGGATGCAGGGCATGGAGGGACGGACGAAGGGACAAAGGTAAGCGCCCTTAAAGAAAAGCGTTTGACGCTGCTCACCGCCCTTTTGACGAAAAAGCGTTTAGAGGATATGGGATACCGCGTGATGTTGACGCGCGGACGAGATATTTTTCTCTCGCTTTCCAAGCGCGTCACTATTGCCAATAAGTCCAAGGCGACGCTCTTTGTCAGCCTGCATTTCAACTCCGCCCCGAGTGCCGATGCGCAGGGAATAGAAGTGTTTTACTACGATTCCAAAGAGCTCTGGCGCGCGCGGGCTTCGAAGCGCTTGGCGCATTGCCTTCTGTATCGCTTGCTCGATCAGACCGAGGCTGTGTCGCGCGGGGTAAAAATGGGGAACTATCACGTCATTCGCGAAACGGACATGCCGTCCGTCATTGTGGAGGCGGGCTTTATCACGAATGCAAGCGAGAGGCAAAAACTAAAGGACCGCGCTTATTTGGAACGCATCGCGGTGGGCATAGCGCAAGGAATAGACAAGTATTTGAAATCTTAAAATGCGTCCTCGGCGCGAGTTGAACGCGCGACCTGCCGCTTAGGAGGCGACCGCTCTATCCACCTGAGCTACGAGGACATGAGCTATGATTTTACTAAAATAGTGCGTTTGATTCAAGATTAGACCTTAGAATAAAGGAAAGAACAATGATGCAGGGAAATGCAGATATAGGACTGATTGGTTTGGCTGTCATGGGACAAAACCTGGTCATGAACATGAATGACCATGGATTTAAGGTGGTTGTGTTTAACCGCACCGTCTCAAAGGTAGATGATTTTCTGAGCGCTGCAGCTAAAGGTTCTCACGTCATAGGCGTACATTCTTTAAAAGATTTTTTAGCTAGTTTGAAACGCCCTCGCAAAGTGATGTTCATGGTAAAGGCGGGTGAAGCCGTTGACGAGCTTATCGAGGAGTCGCTTCCTTTTTTAGAGAAGGGAGATATCCTTATTGATGGGGGCAATAGCCATTTTCCCGACACGGAAAGGCGCGTAAAGTTTCTGAAAGACAAGGGGATTTTATATGTTGGCGCCGGCGTTTCCGGTGGCGAAGAGGGCGCGCGCCACGGTCCCTCCATCATGCCTGGAGGTAATCCCGATGCATGGCCGACCGTAAAGCCGATTTTTCAAGCCATCTCCGCTAAGGCAAAAGAAGACGGGCTGCCGTGCTGCGAGTGGATTGGAGAGGGGGGAGCGGGGCATTATGTCAAAATGGTTCATAATGGAATTGAGTATGGCGATATCCAATTGATTTCGGAGGCCTATTTTCTTCTTAAAAACCTTTTAGGTTGCTCCGCGCAAGAGCTGCAAGACATTTTTACCAAATGGAATGCGGGCGTGCTCAATAGTTTTTTGATCGAAATCGCCTCGCAGATCTTTGCGCACAAGGATGCGGATGGTTCCGTCTTATTGGATAAGATCCTCGATGTCGCCGGACAAAAAGGAACGGGGAAATGGACGGGGATTAGCGCTCTGGATTTAGGCATACCGGTTACCCTCATCGCGGAATCCGTGTTTGCGCGCTGTTTATCCGCACTAAAGGAGGAGCGTCTGCAAGCGGAAAAAGTCTATCCGCATGCGCTTCCTGCTTTTACAGGCGATAAAAAGCAGTTTATAGAGGATATCGGCCAAGCGCTCTACGCTTCAAAAATCATTAGTTATGCGCAAGGCTTTATGCTTATGCGCGCTGCGGCAGCCGAGATGAAATGGAAACTCAATTACGGATCTATCGCCCTGATTTGGCGCGCGGGATGCATCATCCGCAGCCGCTTTCTCAATGATATTAAGAAGGCCTACGATCGCTCATCGGATTTACCAAATCTTTTGTTTGATTCCTTTTTCAAGCAGGAGATCTTGCGCGCGGAAAGTAGTTGGAGGCGCGTGGTTATAAAAGCGGTAGAGCACGGCATTTCCATTCCCTGTTTTTCTACAGGACTTGCCTTCTTCGATGGCTATCGCACCGGTAAACTCCCTGCCAATCTCATTCAGGCTCTGCGCGATTTCTTCGGCGCTCACACCTATGAGCGTGTGGATCAGCCGCGTGGTAAATTTTTTCATACGAATTGGACAGGAACGGGCGGCTCAGTGACTTCCACATCCTATAATGCCTAATAAATTAAATATCTGTTGCTAATCAAAGGGGCGTTTTGATAAAATAGTAACATAATCCAGTCATAGGGACAGGGTACTTTGAACTATCAGAATGAATCTACCTTTGTATGCTTAGATTTTATATTTGTCCGAACCGGACAAATGATGATGGTCGTGCGTAAGCACACATAAAAATAAGCATTTCTTAGCCCCTACATCTTTTTTCTTCCCATAACTTCCGAGATCAAAGCCTATAGAGGACAAGAAATGTCAACCATTATAGGAAAATTATGTTAGTACAGCAGCAATCACTACCAGCACAAAAAAGTAAATCGAGTCCTTTAACAGCAGGATTTGCTCTTTTTTCCATGTTTTGCGGAGCGGGGAATTTAATTTTTCCTCTTCTGATTGGACACTCTTTGGGACAGCATGTTTGGTTTGCCATTCTAGGTCTAGGCGTGACAGCAGTGGCGATACCTTTCTTGGGATTGGTGACAATGGTACTGTTCCAAGCTGATTATCATCTCTTTTTTGGCAGGATGGGAAAAATCCCGGGCATGTTATTGCTGCTGCTTTTACAGCTTATACTTGGCCCTATTGGGGTAATGCCTCGACTGGTGACTCTTATGCATGCAACGGCACAGCCTTATTTATTTGACACGTCCCTTGCAGTATTTAGCCTAGTTATTGCGGCTATTATCTTTGGATGCAGTTTTAAACGCCACCGACTCATCAGCTTTTTAGGGGTTTACCTCACGCCTGTTCTTTTGCTTTCATTAGCAGCCTTAGTGTTTTTTGGCCTTGCTAATGGCGCTTCATTAGAGCCCGCCTCGTGTTCAGCAGGCACTAGCTTTTTTCAAGGCTTGCTGGGAGGATATAATACTATGGACCTCATCGCTGCTTTTCTTTTTTCTACTTTGGTGCTTCCCCACTTTAGAAGAGAAACAGAGATAGAAAATCCGATACAAAAAAAACAACAGTCTTGTTTGAAAAAGATGCTCATTTCCAGTTGTATTGCCGCCGCTCTATTGTTTCTGACCTATGCAGGGCTTTGTCTGGTTTCCGCTCATCAGGGATGTATGCTGGATTCCTCATGTCCACCCGAACAAGTGCTAGGTGCTATTGCGGTGAAAGTGCTCGGGTCCGCAGGAGGCTGTATCGCGACAATCGCCGTTGTTACAGCATGTTTAACAACTGCTATGACTTTGGCATCCATTTTTGCCGATTATTTACAAAAAGATCTGTGCAAGAATAAGATTAGCAATACGTCAGCTCTGATTCTCACTTTGGTCATCACTACGCTATTTGCAAATTTAGGGTTCAAAGGCATTGCGGCATTCTTAAGCCCCATTTTGCAAATGGTATATCCGGGTTTGATCCTGCTTACGGTGTTGAATCTTTTTCATTTTCTATATGGATATAGAAGGGTGAAACTGCCGACGTTTTTAGTTTTTATCGGCTCTGCAGCCATTTATTTATTCAGCTCGTAGGACTTCCATAAAGGCGGATTGAGGGATATTGACTTTGCCGATTTCTTTCATCCGCTTTTTGCCCTCTTTCTGCTTTTCCCACAGCTTGCGCTTGCGCGTAATGTCGCCGCCATAGCACTTCGCCGTGACATTTTTGGTAAGGGCGCGAATGGTCTCACGCGCGATGATTTTGCCTCCGATTGCCGCTTGAACGGGGACTTTAAATTGTTGCATGGGGATGACCTCGAGCAATTTTTGACAGATCGCGCGCCCTTTTCCTTCCGCCTTTGTGCGGTGCACAAGACAGGAAAAAGCATCCACGGGCTCTTCGTTAACGCGGATTTCGAGTTTGACGATGTCGCCAATTTCATATTTCTCAAATTCGTAATCAAAAGATCCATACCCTCTGGTGACCGATTTGAGCTTATCATTAAAGTCGGTGACGATTTCATTGAGGGGAAAGCGATAGGTTAAAAGCAGGCGCTTGGCGTCCATCGTTTCGGTCTTTATGAGTTCGCCGCGCTTTTCCATCCCTAAGCTCATAATAGCTCCCAAGTATTCCCCTGGAGCCATAATGTGGCTTTTGACCCAGGGCTCTTCGATATACTCGATATGCGCGGGATCGGGGTAATGCACAGCGTTGTCCACATGCAGGACTTGTCCATCTCTAAGTGTGATTTTGTAGACGACGCTGGGTGCTGTTGTGATGATATCGAGATTGAATTCGCGCTGCAAACGTTCAAAGACGATTTCGAGATGCAATAAACCCAAAAAGCCGCAACGGAAGCCAAAGCCCAAAGCGGTGCTGCTCTCTTGCTCGACATGCAGGGCCGAATCGTTGAGACGTAACTTGACGAGCGCATCGCGCAAGGCTTCAAAATCGGAAGAGTCTACAGGGTAAATCCCGGCAAAGACTACCGGAGCGATGGCGCAAAAGCCGGGCAGAGGCTCTGATGCGGGATTGCGCACAGAGGTCACAGTGTCTCCAATCTTGACATCTGCCGTATTTTTAATGTTAGCGAGGATATAACCTACTTCTCCCGGACGCAGGACTTCTGTGGGTTTTTCATTGGGGCAAAAAATGCCCACTTCCAACACTTCGAAGCTCTTGTCCGTCGCCATCATTTGGATAAGCGTTTTTTTTGTGATTTTACCGCTCATGATGCGGATATATACCATCACACCTCGATAAGGATCGTAGCGCGAATCAAAGACAAGCGCGCGGATAATCTCGTCTTGCGGTTCAGCGGGAGGAGGAACGTTGTAAAGAATTTTTTCCAAGATCTCTTTAATGCCGATTCCCATTTTGGCAGAGCACAGCACAGCTCCCGAGGTGTCTAGTCCAATGACGTCTTCAATCTGTTGCTTTACTCCTTCGACGTCAGCTGAAGGAAGGTCGATCTTGTTGATGATCGGCACGATTTCCAAATTTCTATCCAGCGCCAGATGCACATTGGCCAGGGTCTGCGCTTGCACGCCTTGAACGGCATCGATGACGAGAAGGGCGCCTTCGCAGGCCGCAAGCGAGCGGGACACCTCATAAGAGAAGTCCACATGCCCCGGTGTGTCTATAAAATTGATTTGATAGGTATTGCCGTCGTCCGCAGCGTAATACATGGTGACGGGATGGGCTTTGATCGTAATGCCCCTTTCGCGCTCGAGATCCATCGCGTCGAGTACTTGTTCTTGCATGTCTCGTTTTGCAATGGTCTGCGTTAGCTCCAAAAGACGGTCGGCAATGGTCGACTTGCCATGGTCGATGTGAGCGATAATAGAAAAATTTCGAATTAATCGCCTGTCGTATATAAACATATTGGATATAACTTTAGAGGATTTTTTTTCTATACGCAAGCAGTCTTTTCTGATGTTCAAATTAAATAAAAGTTTTAGCCAAAAAATGTAACATATTATATATAATTATACGCCTATGACAAGTTCTGTATATGGGCAAAACCATCAATCGCATTGTCTTCCCGCTGCAAGTCAGCAGGCGTTTGTCAACTCCTTAATGGATTGTAGGAATTGCGCCTATGTCTTTGCGCGAGTTTTTCAAACCGCGGCTTTCGTCTCTGGCGCGACATGCGTTGCACTCTCTTTTGCCGTAAGCCCTATCTGGGCTTTTGGGATTATTCCGGCACTTGTCGTAGGAATTTTTGCTCAGTGCATCTTTAAGAAAACGCAGCCCGCTCTGCAAAACAGCATACTGCCGCCGCCCTTAACTAGTCAGCAATTTGTTCCTGTGCAGGCGAGCGTTATTCCGGGCCAACCCCTTGCCCTTCCTAATTTTGGCGCTAACTGCTGGCTCAATGCCTGCATGCAATGCATTCTCAACGTGCCTGCGTTGTATCAAAAGGCCAAAGAGATACCCGCATTCTCGCGCTTTATCGATGATTACCAGCGCGTACAAAGCACGCTTCAGTCTTATAATGGGACTCTAAGTGTGCAGGGAATTTGCGATTTTCTCTCTACGCAGGCGCAATTTCAAAGATTTGGAGATTCTCCGTACGGCCAGCTAGATGCCGCAAAATTTTTTGAATGGTTTTTCAATAACCATCCGCTCTACTACTTTGTAAAAACTTGGGGCAATCGCCTTCCCAGAACAACCAGCGACGAACCTCTTATCAGCCTTCCTCTATGGCCGCGCACGCAGGAAGGCGTCCAGCAGAGATTTAATTCCTTTTTCGATCATATGACCGCAGAGCGAGAAAGGTTGCGGTTGCAATTTTTCTCTCTTCCCGACGTGTTGGTTGTCAATCTTAAGCGTTATTATCAGATAGGGGATCAAGAGATGCAAATCACAGATCCTGTTGAAGGAATAGAGCGGACTCTTAAATTGAACTCTCAAGCTGTACTGACGGGAGAATCCGCAGATTATCGCTGTGTAGCTTTCCTTGTGCATACGGGTTCTTTCCAAAGCGGACATTATATTGCCTATATATGGAAAGAAGGAAGATGGTGGTGCTGCAACGATGCACTGATATACGCGGTGTCCGATCAAGAGGCTCGACAGCAGATGCGAAATTGCTATCTATTCTTTGCGACTCGAAAATAATAACCCAACTGCCCTAACGACAGGCTTTTTGGGCGATGGCTCTGTCATCGAAGGAAATTGTGCCGTGGGAAAAAATCTGATAAGTCTCGTGTCCTTTGCCGGCGATGAGAAGAATGTCATCTTTTGTGCATAAATCAATAGCCGTACGAATCGCCTCTTCGCGGTCGGGGATGACCCGCGCGCTTTGCGGATGGCGCAAGCCGGTCAGGATCTCGGCGATGATCTCCAGGGGATCCTCGGAGCGCGGATTGTCGCTGGTAATAATGGCAACGTCGGACAAACTCTCCGCCACAAAACCCATTTTGGGACGTTTGGCGGGATCGCGGTTTCCTCCGCATCCAAAGACAGTGATAATGCGCTTTTTCCCGATCTCCCTCAAAGTCGCAATGGCGTTGGAGAGCGCATTGTCCGTATGCGCATAATCGACAAAAATAGAAAGGCCTTTGGCGTTTTCTACAGGCTCCAACCTTCCCTGCACGGGTAGAAAAGTAGCCGCGCTTTCGAGCATTTCTTCCAGAGGGTAGCGGCGCACGATACCTGCTGCAAGAGCTGCTAGCACATTGTAGACATTAAATCTTCCAATCAGCCGGCTGCTGCAGCAAAAGGAGCGGTTTTGGTAGCGGATTGCGCACTGCGTGCCTTGTGCGCTAAAAGAAATATCAGAAGCCTGGAGATCGCAAGGGCCATCGATGCCATAGGTAAAGACAGAGGCGCTGCACTCTGCGATCATTTGCTGGGCATAAGGGCTGTCTCTATTGACGATGGCAACTTTTTCACAGGATTTTTTCCCTGGCTTTAAAGAGGAAAAGAGTTTGGATTTGGCAGCGGCATAAGCTTCCATGGAACCATGGTAATCGAGATGATCCTGAGTCAGATTAGTAAAAATGGCGATATCAAACTCGATATTTCTCACCCTTTGCTGCTCGAGGGCATGCGAAGAGACTTCCATCACACATCCCTTTTGCTCTTGCAGGAGCATTTCATAGAAGAGTTTGTGGTTAGTGATAATGTCGGATGTCGTAAGCGTACTGGGAAAGATGTGCTGTCCCGCTATCCATTCGATTGTCCCAATTAAGCCACAGGGAAATCCTCTGTGATCGAAGAGATGCTTTATAAGATAGGCTGTCGTCGTCTTTCCATTTGTTCCCGTAATTCCCACCAGGCACAGGCGACTGCTGGCGTGCTGATAATACTCTTGGGCTAAAGCGGCTTCGACTTGAGGAATATTGTCTGTGAGGATTTGAACGACATGCGGGAAAAAAGGGTCGTATATATCTGTGACGATGGCGGATGCCCCCGAGGCAATCGCATCGCCGATAAAGCGCGCGCCGTCATAGGTGATTCCCTTTTTAGCGATAAAGAGATTTCCCGGGGCAATCCGTTTGGAGTGAGCGCAAATGCCCGTAATTTCGATTTCCCTTGAGCCTTTGACGACAATGCCGGGAATCTCTTTAAGCAGTTTTTTAAGTTTTATAGGTTCCATTGCGCGTAGAGCTCTTTTAATGCTTTTACCTCTTTCATGCCGCTTACCTTTTCGGGATCTCTTCGCGGATCGCCCACGGGATATCCATGAGGATCGTCGGGTTCCACGCCGAGGTATTGCAGCGTCCTAAGCCCGATTTCGCGAAAGGCGGGCGCGGCACAATTTCCCCCCAGCTGATTTCTTCCGACGCCTGGAATGAATTTAAATTCCGGCTCGTCGATGGCGATCAACAAGACGAAGCGAGGATTATACAGCGGAGCAAAGCCCACAAAGGTGGAAATGTGATTTTTTTTGGAATAGGTACCGTTCACAATTTTTTCAGATGTCGCCGTCTTTCCCGCTTCGGTATAGCCAAAGATGTCGGCTTTGGGAGCAGATCCTCCCGGCTTGGTAATGAGTTGCAAGCACTTAACTATTTGCTGAACAATTTCCGGTTCCAGAACGCGTACGGCTTTTTCTCTTCTCGCAGCTGCATTATCTAAGACAATCTGCGGCTGACCTGCGCGCTGGGTACGCTCAATTGTGCGCACAAGTGTGGGCGCAACGGCAAATCCTCCATTGGCAAAGAGAGCAAAGCAGCGCAGCATCTGCATGCTATTGGCCAAAATATTGTGTCCAAAGGCAATCGAAAAAGGAGTAGGCGTCGACCATTCCATCGTTCCGTTGGGATGCATCTTTCCAGGCGTTGGAAGTAGGCCAGGGCTCTCTGAGGGCAGCTCGATTCCCGTCTTCAATCCAAATCCAAAAATGTTCTGCAGGGCATTGCGATACCACTTCTCTCCTAAGGTATCGACAACTCTTTGGATAATGCGGGCTACGTAGATATTCGAGGACTTTTGCAAGGCCAATTGCATGTTGAGATAGCGATGTAGTTTCGTATCGTGAATGGGTTTAGACCTTCCGGGGAACGATCCGTCCGCCGTCGCGATCTTTTCCTCTGGAGAAAAGAGCGGAGGCCTACCACTCTTTTGCAACTCGACATTGGCTTTAAGGGCGATAGCAATGCTGATTGGTTTCATGATAGATCCGGGTTCATAGGGATCAGTCACAGCTTTGACTTTCGTATGCTCGGATAGGATGGGATCATTAAAATACTTGCGGTAGTCCGCAGGCTCAAAGGCGGGATACTGCGCCAGCGCCCAAACCTCTCCCGTATAGGGATCCATTAGTATTGCCCACCCGCTCTTTGCCGCGGCCTTCTTAACGGCTTTTGCAATCTCTTCTTCCGCGATTGCTTGCAGATAGTGGTTGATGGTCAGGTAAACATCGGCGCCATCTTCGGGCAATGAGAGAATCTTCCCCATCTCCAAGGGATGCCGGGGAGAGCGCAGGATCCATTTTTTACCCTCTTTGCCTTGCAGCACGCGGTCAAAAATCAGCTCGAGCCCTCCTGTGGGAATGGGCTGCTGAGTCTTAGGATCTTTATCCGCCCGCACTGTGTGCAAAACAGGACCTAGCAGCTTTCCAAAGGGATAGGAGCGCTGATAATCCTTAACAAAATAAAGGGCGTTGCGCACGATCTTTTTGGATCTGGCAAAGTGAAACCACCATTCCCCTATGGTCTCGGTTTGATTGGCCTCCAGCCACGGCATCAGTTTGCGCGAGCGCGATTTTAAGGCGCAGCTTTCTAGCCATTTTGCTTTTTTCTTCGCATCAGGGCGAAGGATTGCAGACAGCCCGTCAATCAACTCTTGGCGATAAGCAGAAGGAATCTGAGAAGGATCGATATATAAATGAAACTTGGGGATGTCTACGACAAATGGCTGCGGGGTTTCGGGATGCCCTTGCTTAATGGAGGTATTAGAATAAAACAAGCCGCGCTTGAAGGGCTCGCTGACGATAAGCTGATGCTGGGCTCTGGCCGCCTTCGTCCACTTTTCTCCTTCGATGATCTGAATTTTGAAAAATTGAACGATCAAAAGAGCAAAGAGAAAAAAAAGAAAAAGGGATATTCCCAATAGACGTTTGCGCACGGTAAACATATAATTGATTATATTTTTTTAGCACCGATGGGCAGTGTTGCTCTAGGTTTGAGCTGCAATGCTTTTTGCTTTTCCTCCGAGGTGATCTGCAACGCAACGCCCTCGGGCAAAGAAACGATGTCTTTGAGCAAAGGGTGTTTTAAATGGCTAAATTCACAGCGCCGTGAAAGCTCTAACAAATGCTCGGGGCTTTCAAAGAGCTCGATTTCATATTGCAAATGCGTATTTGCCTCTTTAAGTGCGCGGATATCTTTGGTCACAATGGGGATCTGCAGCCGCAGCCGCGTCAAAGCATTTTGTTTTTCCATATACATATAGAGCAGCCAGCCTCCGCATAAAACGCAGAGAAAAATTCTCAATAAGAATCTCGTGTTCCACTCTCTATACATGTTTTTCTTCTATAGCTTCTCCGCAAATCGCAATTTAGCGCTGCGCGCTCTGGGGTTTAACCGGATTTCCTTTAACGCGGGTGTAAGCGGCTTTTTCGTCAAAAGAGTCAAAATAGGCAAAATTTCCTGCTTGCTGCGTTTAACTGGAGGCGTTGAGGCCTCCTTGAAGATGTTTTTCACGATACGGTCTTCCAAGCTGTGGAAACTGATCGCGCCGATCCTTCCGCCTTTTGTCAAAAACTGCAAAGCCTTGAAAACGCCCTCAGCAATAGCATCCAGCTCGCGATTGACGCAGATCCTCAGCGCTTGAAAAACAAGGGTCGCGGGATGCCACTTTCCTTTCAAAGGCGATTTAAGCGCATCTGCAATAACGCTTGCCAATTGCCTGGTCGTCGCTATCGGTCTTTTCCTGCGCGAGTCGACGATCGCCTTGGCCGCCTTGCGATGGCGCGGCTCTTCTCCATACTTCTCAAATAGCTCTGCCAGGTCCATCTCCGACCAGCCATTCACAATTTCCTTGGCTGTAAGGTCTTGGGTGGGATCCATGCGCATGTCCAAGGGTCCCTCTTTTAAAAAACTAAAGCCTTTTTCACTTTGATCTAGTTGCATAGACGACACTCCGAAATCAAAAAAAAACCATCTATAGATGAGATCTTTCTTTCCTTTAAATACTGATCGAGCTGTGCGAAATCGCCATGGATGAGCTCAACCTTATCTTTCCAGGGTTCTAAGTTCTTGGCGGATAGCGCAAGGGCATCGGGATCCCGATCGCATCCTATATATAGCTCGATTTCCGGGTGTCCCTGCAGAAGGGCCCGTGCGTGCCCGCCCGCTCCTATGGTCCCATCGAAAAATGTCCTTATTTTCTTCGGCGAGAAGAAAGAGACGACCTCATCGCGCATCACGGAAATATGGAGGGTCTGCTCATCTTTCATCATCTTCACTCATTTCTTCACAT
This sequence comes from Rhabdochlamydiaceae bacterium, assembly GCA_036493355.1. Lineage (GTDB taxonomy): Bacteria > Chlamydiota > Chlamydiia > Chlamydiales > Rhabdochlamydiaceae > JABDFI01. Next base: position 7,762 of record DASXPV010000088.1, on the reverse strand, counting down.
TCTTCTTCTAACAAGGCAAATGCCTCTTCGGTCATCTTGGATAAATTCATCTCGGGGTCGCGCCCGCTCATGGCAGCTTCGAGCTGCAGGTCATAGCTATCTTTCGGCCAGATCTCAATCTTGTTGAGCACTCCGGCAACCATGATCTCCGTTTTGATCCCCACTGCTTTCTTCAAGGTGTGGGGAATAAGTACGCGGCCAATCTTATCGCATGTCGTTTGGTGCAGGGTCGAAAAAAAGAGCGTGAAGAACTTCTGATACTTGCCCAAGTGCTGCTTGGCCTGAAAGCGCGCGACGATCTTTTCTATATCGCTCTTGCGATAGATCGCCAGGCATCCGCCCAACCCCAGCCCAAGGCTAAATTCGAGTGCCCCTCCTTCCACAAGGCCGTAACGCATCGTCTGAGGAAGGACAAAGCGTCCCTTCTCATCCAATTTTGCTGCTGTAGAACCACTGAAGAAAAAGCTTCTCATAACGATGCGATGTGCATTGCCACCTTTTCCCACAATTTAACACCGAGTTCAAATGTCGGCAATCTTTTTTGAAAAAAATTCCTTAATTCCTCATTAAAATTTTTCCATTAAATCATTTACGGAGAATGCATTAGAAAGCGCAAAACACAAAGTGGGAATGAGTGGGAATTCAAAATTTTTAAATAATTAATTGATAAAAATTCGCAACGCCTGTCAGATGAGAAAATACGGAGGAGAAAAACATGCCACCGCGCACGATCGATAATCTAGGCATAGATGCGTCTACCCGCTATGCGGAAGACCAAAAAATATACGACAAGACCCACATCAAAGAAGCGCCAGCCATCTCTGTGCAGACTGAAGTGGAAGTGACCACTCCCTTCTTTCCCTCAGAGCTTGATACACTTTTGCGCTTCAGCCCCCTGCACTTGAGCTGGGCTGCCTTTTCGGCTCCAGCCCTATATTACGAACAGAAAAAGCGGCTTTTTACCTTTCAATCCATACCCTCTATGGGATCACAGGACAAGAAGGAGTCTCAGGCACAAAAAATATTGGCCCAATTGCAACTCGTAGAAGAAAAACACGCTGTGGAAGATAAGGAAGAAAAGGATCAGAAGAAAAAAAGAGAGCGGGAAATCGTCCAACAGGAGCAGGAAAAGGAAAAAAAAATTTTAACTGCCCTTTTACAAACAATCATTCTGATCGATAAACTTATCATTGATATCAATTCGCGAAGAGGACAGTATCAAAAGGGGTAAATCATTATGAGCGACATCGATTGGATATCAGTTTTAGGCTGGGGAGAAGAGGAATTAGAAGACCTGCGGCTGGTGGGCTATTCCTATATTAGGCAGGGCAAGTATGATATTGCCACCACCTTTTTTGAAGCGCTGGTCGTCCTCATCCCGCAATCATTTTACGACATGCAAACCTTAGGCGCCCTCTACCTGCAAAAAGGAAATAATCTGATGGCTCTTAACTACATCGAAAAGGCGCTTAAGCTCGATCCCACTCATGCCCCTACTCTTCTCAACCGCACCAAAGCGCTCTTTGCCCTAGGCTATAAAAAGCAAGCCCTCGCCCAAGCACACCTTCTAGAAAAAAGCCTCGAAGTAGAGATCGCCAATCAAGCGCAAGCTCTAATCATGGCCTACGAAACGCAATAAAGTCTCAGCGGCAGAAATTAATTTAAGAGAAAAACCAAAAATTAAACTATCCAAATTCAGAAAACGTCTCATAGGTAGCGCCTCCATTGACATGTCGATTGAGGCGCTACCTATGAGACGTTCTCTAAGTTAGGGGAAGGGGCTTGTGCGCTCTTGCATGCTCTTCTCTTTGAGAACTCCCTGCCCCACTTGTTAGACAGGCTACGATCGTGTTGTTGATGCAGTGTGCGAAAAATGAAGCCCAAAAGCCATAAAAATAAAAAAGCGGCGCTTCTACGAATAAAGAACTAATCGCAGCATTTGCAGACTGATAAGCGGCACCGCTATGGTGGTTGCTCATATGTGCGGCTCCAAAAATAATACTTGATGCAACCATGGCGATCACGATAGCCATAGGAAATTGAAAACCAAAAACAGAAACAGCTATAGCGGGGACAATCTTAGGCAAAATCTGCTGCAGCGTTCCCTGAATAACCAATCTGAATATCCCTTCCTCTAATAAGGGCCCACCAACGCAGGTATAAAAGGGATTCTTTGCAAACTTTTTGCGATAAGCCTCATCGCCGGGATTCGATTTATCTTCGGACTTATTTCCAGCGCTTCGAAAGAGTGTGGTTACGATAGCCACTAAGATCAAAATAGGCGTAGCAATAAGAGCTACTTTGGCGGCAACCAGTAGTCCCGCAGGCAAAACTCCTACCGATGAAAGAATCGCCGTCAGAGCTATGCCCGTCACAATCAAAGCAAGCTGCGTTCCCCGAAGCGATTGCTCTAATTGCTGCCGCTCTCTTGCCACAGCTCCATGTGCATTTCCAATTGCTATCGCGCTCATAAAAAATACATTTATGTATATCTATTTATTAAAACCTTACATTTATAAACGATTTGTTCATAAAAGAAAACAGGAATCACTATTATGTAATAAATTATTTAATTGATGTGGTAAAAAACACCGGGCCTTTTGAAGCTTAATGAGTTAACCGCAATAGTGAAATTTTGTTGCGGGCATTGTCGACCGATGTTAATGTGACGGCACAAAATAGCTCCACACTAAGTTGTGGAAAAATTGTCGATAATTGAACCTTCGGATGCACTATGATGACTAAAACCCCGCAAGAATGCTGGTCGCAATTTTTAGAATTTATCAATGAACGTTGTAGTGCGACGGAATATGAAAACTGGTTCACAGCAATCCGCTCTTTAGAAGGAAGCGATGATGCGCTGGTTTTAGAGGTGCCCAATATCTTCGTCCAGGAGTACCTACTGGAAAATTATAAACAAGACCTCAGCGCCTTTATCCCCGCGCGGCCCAATGGAGAACTGGCGCTTACTTTTGTGATAGCGACCTCGCCTAAAAAGCCTGAGCCTAAGACTCCCGATGCACCTCCCGCTCCAGCTTCCGCTCAGCTGGATTGCAAGCTCAACCCCGTCTATACCTTTCCCAACTTCATCGAAGGACCCGCCAATCAATTTGTCAAATCCGCAGCCATGGGCGTCGCCAATCGCCCGGCCAAATCCTATAACCCTCTCTTCATTCATGGAGGAGTCGGCTTAGGAAAAACGCATCTTTTGCACGCCATCGGCCATTTCATTCGCGAAAATCACAAGAAGCAGCGCGTGCATTGCATAACAACGGAGGGTTTTATCAATGATCTAGTCGAGAATCTGCGCAATAAGTCGATTGACAAGATGAAACGCTTTTACCGTTCCCTGGATGTGCTTCTCGTCGACGATATTCAATTTCTGCAAAACCGCCTCAACTTTGAAGAGGAGTTCTGCAATACTTTTGAGAGTCTGATCAATCAAAATAAACAGATCGTCATCACCAGCGATAAACCACCGGGCCAGCTAAAACTCTCCGAGCGACTTGTCGCGCGCATGGAATGGGGGCTTGTCGCGCATATTGGCGTTCCCGATCTCGAAACGCGCGTGGCCATCTTGCAGCACAAGGCAGAGCAAAAGGGATTCCGGCTTCCCCACAAGATTGCCTTTTTTATCGCCGAGCACATCTATAATAATGTGCGACAGCTCGAAGGGGCTATCAACCGCCTAAGCGCCTATTGCCGCCTGATGAAGCTGGACGTCACTGAAGATGTCGTCCAAAAGACTCTTTCCGAACTCTTCCAGTATTCCCCTCTAAAAAAGATCTCCGTGGAAAATATTCTCAAAAGCGTGGCCACAATCTTCGACGTACGCGTCAATGACCTGCGCTCCACCACGCGCACTAAAGAGATCGCCTACCCACGTCAAGTCGCCATGTATTTGGCCAAAGAGCTCATCAATGAATCGCTCATGCGCCTCTCGTCTGCCTTTGGCGGCAAAACGCACTCCACGCTTCTGCACGCCTGGAAAAAAATTTCGCGCGCTCTCCAGAGCGATGAAATGCTCCGCCGCCAAATCGATATGGCGCGCCGCAATCTCGAAGTGTAAAAAAGTGGGCGTTGTTGCATAAATCATCCTGCGGATGATTCATGAAAAAAAGTTACGGATAAGGTTCTCCCTGTCTTCAGTTCAATCAATCTATAAAATTACGCGATATGCGAATTTTCCAAACGGAAAATCGCACATCGCGTTAAATGCATATTTCAGCTGCGTGAAAGCTGCACACAACGACAAAATCCCAATAGTTCATGCTAGGGACAACTATCTCCTCTTCCACAATCGCAGGCATTAGCGGGCGTAAAGGTACCTGTAATAGAAATAGACATATTATTATCGACAGGAGGTTCTAAAAGCAGGGTTGCTCCTGGGTCATTAATAATTAATATTTCCGGAGAGACGTTATTTATTCCAGTGTTGCCATTACAACGCGCGCACATTGAAGCAGCTGCAGTTATAGTAGATATTTGTATTGCCCTGGTTGGACTCATCATAGAATCAGGTTGCATATTACTTATAATGTTGTTTTCAACAATATATTGCCTCAGGCCAGTTTCTGATGTATTACAAATTATTCCACCAGACACAAAAGATATGTTATTCCCGCTTATAATTGCATGAGATGTCAGCCCTAGACCTGGATTATCATTTACGACAACAATTCCGGCGCCAGACATCTCGTTATAAATAACGTTATTTGCTACCGAAAGATTCACATTGTCAAACATGTGCACAAAGATGCCACTTGCACCATTATAATCATCGCTAAATGTATTGTTTTCAATATTTATTGTTGCATTGCTAGCACTTACTACACAAGAAAACCCTTGTGGTCCTGGACTGCCACTTGTATGAAAGCCTCCTGTATTATTAACTATGATAAAAGTGCCCTGACTAGGAGGCGAAAAATTTCCAACATGAATTCCGTATGTTTCATTCACTACATTATTGTTATTGATATAAGCACTGTTGCCGGTTCCCACAATACAGCCTAAGTTATTGCTCACGGTGGGCGTTGAAATGTTTGCAGGCTCTGGAAAGGAGATGTCAAATCCAGAAACTTCGCAATTGTCTGATAATACCACTCCATTGCGTGGGCCTCCCACTGCAAGAAAATTTCCTTGAATATGAGGCAATCTTGTCGTTTGAGGAGGGATTATCAATAAACCCTTGGTCGTGAGGTATGGATGCGGTGTGGCGGAACCTAAAAATCTCTGATTCTGCTGGAGAATGATTCCATTGCTCATGTTGCTTACTGTACCGGTTCCTGTAAATACGTAAATACTATTTCCCGGTGCCGATTCTGTTTCGGCATTGATGGTATTTCCCGGAGGACCATCCAAATGACTTAAGTAAGGAAAGGGATTTTCAAAAGTTCCATTTGCCGTGGCTGTATTAGCTGTGTTATTGACAAAGACGACAAAGTAGGGCTGTCCTGTTAAGGGATCTTTAGCGATAGGATCTTTGGTATATGTCTTTTTATGCTTTGAGGTAACGATAATTTCTTGCCGTTCTACAGGCTGCACCGCACGCCAATACATGATGTTATCGATGAGCTGGGTATTGTTAGACTTGCTCTTTTGGCGATAACATCTTTTGCCACCAAAGGGATAAGACAGCGTGAGGGTGCCTTGGAATCTATCATGAAAGATATGATCGTAGGAATTGCTCAGTTCCAGATACAAATATTTGGTAACTTCTGCTTTGACCCGAATTTTGCCCCCCCATGTCGTCCTACCATCATCCGCATTAAAATAATAAGGGCCTGCGCCAATGAATAGATCATAGCATGCCATATTTTTAAGCGGATGTACACCGACTTCCGCATTAAATCCACGCATAGCTAATTCAAAAGTATCGGTATAGTTTTCATTGATAAGAATATTATTTCCTGAAAATCCTTTAAAGGATATCCAATTTAAATCGTGATCCAATCTCTTTCTTTTTTTTCCCACTGGGAGGTATCCATTGGCTCGCAATTCCCATCGTGAAATATATCCCTCCAATCCTACGCCGATTTGATTGTAATGATAATGTTTAGTATTTCGGTAATCATAATAGAAATTTCCTCCCACCATATACATAGCAGGATTGATCACATAGCGCGTGCCGAATCCAATGTTGGAAGCCCATTTGCCATTATTAAAAACATGCGCACGTGCATCAATAAAGGGAACATAGCATCTGTATTTCCCTGTAAAAAATCCTTCAAGGGATGTATAGCCTTGATTGTAGCCAATACCTTTAGATTCAACATGGCTTATACCAACGCGATGCGGATAGTCTGCTGTCATGCAAGCAGGTACATTTGGTGCAGCGGAATCATAAGAAGATCTTTGTTTGTTGGGTTGGGCATCGACTATCGCTTCTGCTTCATGAGCATCGTCTGAGTTATTTTCTTCTTGCTCGTCATCGAGCACTATAGCATCATTTTCATATTCTTCTTCATGCTCGTTATCGAGCGCCATAGCATCATTTTCATATTCTTCTTCATGCTCGTTATCGAGCGCTATAGCATCATTTTCATATTTCTCTTTAATATAATCGAGAAAGTTTTCACTTTCTTTCCCATTAATCAATGGAGAAATCGCTATAAGAGACGCTGTCAAAAAAGTTAAGCGAGACGCTGTCAAAAAAAATGGCATAAACGACCTAATGGTTTTTCAATATCCTTGTATACTAGATATAATAATTTTTTGTGAATTTTTTTGTAACTATTCAGGTCGCGCCGCAGGCGGGACCTGAATAGTTACGATTTGAGAGCACAAACTATCAAAAATCAAACTAGTTAATTTCAGAGAGCCACAAAAGAGACAGGAGTTTAATTGCGCAAGAGGTTTAATACCATTTATCAAATCGCAAATGGTATTAAGTGTGAGAAAGAGGGGCTGGATCCGCGGCTTCCGTGGAAGGCACGACATTCAGAATCCCGACAATGGAAACTCCCTCGTCTACGCTGAGGAGCGGGGCGGTTATATCGCCGGTGACTTCTGCGTTGCCGCGAAGGACGAGGCGTTTTTTCACCGTAATATTGCCGGTGACTTTTCCAGAAACGAACGCTTCTTCGAGGTCAATATGCGCACTCACGCAGCCGGTAGGGCCGATAATCAATTTGCCAGTTGAATGTAGTTCTCCTTCAAATGTTCCATCTATGCGCAAGAGCTTTTGAAAGCGCAACACACCTTTGATTTCCACATTGGGGGCAATGACGGTTTCAGGCTCTTCGTATTCTTCCTCTTCGGATTGCAGTTCGGGTGCAGGAAGCGCGCACGCAAAGTCCGTGCCAAAAGGATTTTGCGGACGCTCCTCCCGTTCTTGGGAAAGAGAAGATAATTCCATGCGCTCAAAAGGGCTTTTAAACTTTCTAAACATAACTCTTCCTCAAAACATTTACTTTTATCTTCATGGTGTCTTAAAAAGAATAGTTTTTAAAGCACTTTTTTGGCCTTATTGCATAAATCGCCTTCGGCCGCTTTGTGCAAAAAATGGTTCTGCATAGCCCCTTGATTTAATTGACCACCTTGTAACATTAAAGTGAAAATTTTACTCAGGTCGCGCCGCAGGCGGGACCTGAATAGTTACGAGATCTATTATTTTTGCGCATGGTATAGTGATTTAAAACAAGATTGAGAAAAATATGCAAGGAGGCTGCGAAAATTTTTTGTCTGGAGCGAGCGACCATTGTACGAGTACAAGGCGCGAGCGAAGACGAAAAATTTTCTGCAAAGCCGACGCGGGAGATTT
>DASXPV010000087.1:0-2418 GCA_036493355.1 Rhabdochlamydiaceae bacterium | reverse complement strand
TAGCTAGCGGCTAGAAGCTCCTGGACACACATATCCCTGTTTGTTTTATTTGCTGATTGTTGAATGCAGACTGCCGGTGGCTCGACACAATCTGTGACCCTAACGGTGGGCCGACGACGATCGCGTGGGTGCTGGCCTTTTGGGCTCCCGCCTCCATCTGGGATACCCTCAATCGCTAACAGGCTTGTTTTCACTGCCCATCAGCGACGGTTCGCCGCTGCCGCTCCCGGCGAGAACCAGTGCGTATATTAAGCGAAAATTTGGAATGGAGTCAATAGGTAGAAAAAATAAATTGTTATCAGAACCTGTAATCGTGTCACTCGGAAGTGCTAACTGCTAAAAGGGCGACAAATTATAAACCTCCATTGTGCACCCGATAGGTAGGTTCCCTGGTGGCCGCCAGTTCCTATTTATCTCAGTGGTTTGCTTAAAGATTTTGTTTGAAAAAGCCTTCCACTATGTTTATTGTGATGCTCACCCCCTACGTTAATGCTTACCAAGATCGATGACGCTCAAAGACGCAATAGAGTTTTTTGGACGGTTGATAATCTCGAACGTGGCCGTGACCATGTCGCTCATTCTGGTCATCGCTAAATTCTGCATGGTTCGTCTAGCAGGCGACAAAGATACCCAGCGTCGAAATTTCCTGCGTATTCCGGAAGAACTTGCCTACATTGCTTTGAGTTTCGTCTTGGCCGGACTTTCAGGTGACATGAAAGCGTTCAGAAAATACTTTGCAGATTCCACACAACCAGCAGTAAACGTTGCAATGTTGTTTGTTGCTGCTTGCAGCATATGCATGTGGATTCATTTTGCTGAAAGCAGGTGGGTAACTCCATATTACGAGCGTTGGCGTGCGGCGGACGAAGTTCTTGAAAAACACGAGCAAAACGCCAAAAAGAAAAGCGCTGTTCAGATAGAGAATTACAGGAGAATTTGGACTCATAACTTCGCGGCAATTTCCATATTTTACCTATTTTTCTGCTTTGCTCCGGCAGCGTATTGGCTCTGGTATGTGGCTGAAATAGTGGCGCATAATCAGTGAACAAATAGCAAATATACAAATAAAGAAATTACAAAAACAGGAATTTTTCAAGGAACCGTTATATTCGTGATAAGGCTCCCTAGACTTTACATAGGTTGGTGAAAATATGCTGTTGGGAATATTGTCGATCTATTTGGCCTCGATTTTTGCCTTCGGCGGCCTAATAAAATTTTCCCTCAATCGACCAGCCACTCGTTTCATTCTTTTGGGAAATGTCGTAATTCCTTTGTTGGCCTTGTACGCTTTATTCAAAGCTCTTCTACCAGAGAGTTGGTTCGGAGAGGAAGCGGCGGTCGAAGTTTCAACAGATGGACTGGAAGACGCTGAAGACGAAGTCGAGGCGATGAGGCAGGAGATTTTCGGCAACAGAAGGTCTCTTTGGGTTGCTAAGCGATTTGAAAAGCGCTACAACACTTATTTAGGAAAGTCCATTAGAGGTTTCGACGCATTTGGCGCTCATGTCGCCAAAAAGCACGGTTCAGTGTAGTTTCAAAACCGTCTGACGATCAGTCGGGCGGAGTCTCCACCTATTCCCTTGGTTTTCTGGTTCTCACCATACTATGGGTGCTGGAACCAAGAAGTTAGCAACCTAGCAATTGGCATTTAGCCAAACTGCCACTCCTGACAAAAGCCCGGCCACGCCGCTCCGAACTTTCATCTCATGATCAAGCCCGCGTGTTTTGAGATCCTGCAAAGCAGCCCGTCGAGTTTTCGGCACGGCGGGTCGCCCCCGAGGCTTCGATGAATGGTGCTTGCGCTGCAACTCCCAGCGCCGGAGGCGCGACCAGACGTTAGCCCAGCGCGCAAGCGCTGGGAAAAATGTAAGAAAAAGGACAAGCGCCGGAGGTGCGGCACCGGGGTCCCCACCGCGCACCGGTGTTGCGCGTGATGGGGTGGAGGCACATCACCCAAAAATGTATTTCGGATCAAACTCAATCCCATGCTTCTCCAGCAACACCAGAAACTCATCCTCAAAGCTCATTTTTTTATGATGCCGCTCCTGGTTCTTAATGTACCTGATGACAACTGGAATCTTTGATTTGCTCACGCTGAATCCGCTGTAGCCTTCCTGCCATGCAAATTTCTTTATCTCTTGCTTCATCCAACTTGAGGAATTGGATTTCACCGTCCGGACGGCCTCTGCCAGCGTCATGGTGGGAGGAATTTGCAGAAGCAGATGGATGTGATCTTCCATTCCACCAACTGCGTGCACAAAGATTTTTTCCTGTTTGCAGATCCCGGCAACATAAGACCAGACTCGCTCTTTCATGTCGCGCAGAATAACCTTGCGGCGTTCTTTGGTGCTGAAAACTATGTGGATTACGTTTTGAACATACGTGTGAGACAATGTGTCGCACCTCCGGCGCTCGACA
>DASXPV010000086.1:0-1984 GCA_036493355.1 Rhabdochlamydiaceae bacterium | reverse complement strand
CGCATGCTCGACATCATCCAGTGGCTGTGGAGTAATGATAGGCGCGGCGAAAAGGCTTAGGCCTTGCTCCCTCTTCATAGGATCTAATGCGCGGGGCGCTTTGGCATTCTTTGCAGCAGCATCCGGCAAAAGCGCGCGCGCACTGCGGGCAGCATAAAAATAGCGCATTGCAGTCCATATTCGAGCAGTTGTAATACACATCGGTATTTTGATCGCAGTGCAGACAGCGGCTAATGACCTCGCTCGATCCTTCCTCGCTGATGGGAACCGCTAGGCGATCGTCGAAGACAAACAGTTTTCCCTTCCAATGCTTCGTCCCTTCTTTTTGTCCGTAGTTGATCACGCCCCCCTCGAGTTGGAACACGTTTTCAAATCCCTCTTTTTTCAGCAAAGCGGAGTAGAGCTCGCAGCGAATGCCTCCCGTGCAATACATCATCACGTTTGTCTCTTTGGGATCTCTCTCCTCTTTGAGGCGCTGCGCATAGGTGCGAAATTCTCTAAACGCGTCCAACTTTGGCAGCTCTGCGCCTTCAAAATGTCCAATTTCCCACTCGTAATCATTACGCACATCCAAGAGCAGCGTCTTTTCATCGCGCTGCTGCAGCATCGCACTCCAGCGATCGGGCGATAGCTTTTCTCCTGCAAGCGCAAGGTCAACCTTTTCATCTAAAGCGACAAGTTGTTTGCGGTATTTGACCGTGGCTCGCGGGAAGACGTGCTCGCCATGCGTTTGCACCTTAAACGCAATGTCTTTAAAGCGCGGATCGCTCATCAGCCACTGGCAATACGCCTGCGCATCGTGTGCGGCAGCGCTCATCTGGCCATTGATCCCTTCCTCGGAGATATAGACCCGGCAATTGACATCTCTTTGCCGAATAAATTCCAGATGCCTTGCCACTTCGCTAGCCGGATCTTTAATTTCCGTAAAAAGGTAATACGCCAGAATATGATACTGCGAATTCATAATCGCCTCATAAAAGGCGCTAGTATAGAGACTATTTGCAAAAATCGCAAGCCGCACCATTAAAAGAAATGTTTTAACTCAGTTGTAAAATTAATAGAGCTTTCCACCAATCACCGCCTCGTTTTTGTCGGGAACAATTAAAATGGAGGGATCGATGGTCAGTTTATACGCGGGTTTGCGCGCCTCGGGAAACTTTTCCACTTCCCTAATCACACCTACGCGGATGTCTAACTGCTGAAAATCGTCAATCGTAGCCATATACCCTGTTTTTGAATGTGTTGTGCAACCCTTGTATGTGAGTAAAATGTTTACTTTCAACAAAAACGTTCTCCAGGACACAGGAAACTAGAACAAATATTTTAAAGCACTTGGAAAGAGCCTTAAGAGACATGTCGGATAACATGCTCTTCGCCATGTCCCCCGCGACCTCCTTGAGCCTCACCTCGCTTTGCCAAATCGCGTCCTTGTCGGGGGCTGTACGGAGTACAGTTCCCCCGCGCCCCACCTGCAGGCTTTTAGAAGCTGCTTTTAGGTTTGTTTACTGAGACAGTATGTAGTTGCAGTTTCTAAAAACCTGTCAGGTGCGGGCTCTCCTGCGAGTGTGATTGTGCTTTGCGATCTGAGGCCTCCGGCTGCTTGTGCACTCGCTCTTCCGCCGGACTTCGTCTCGGGGGCGGGTCCCTTTGCTTCGCGTCACTCGCAGGGCCATTTTTAGAAAGCGATCATTGCTGAATAGCAAGGCGCGAGTAAAGACCGAAAATTTGCACCGATCCTCTGCAGCAAATAACTCAACTACATGCGTAATGTGACCTAAGAAGTTAGCGCCTTTTAACCTCTTTCCATCGATCGCCAGTAACTGGTCGCGTAATGAATCAGGAATTTTATAGTGATTTAAAACAAGATTGAGAAAAATATGCAAGGAGGCTGCGAAAATTTTTTGTCTGGAGCGAGCGACCATTGTACGAGTACAAGGCGCGAGCGAAGACGAAAAATTTTCTGCAAAGCCGACGCGGGAGATTT
>DASXPV010000085.1:0-5689 GCA_036493355.1 Rhabdochlamydiaceae bacterium | reverse complement strand
ATGCCACCCCAAATCCCCCTTCGTCCTGGCAAGTGAGGTTCCAGTAAATTCCAAACTCTGTCGGATATATCATGTCTTCTGTGCGCTTCCATAGATGCTCCCTTGGTGAGCATGAGAGGATACCACACTTAAATATTTTTTTATCTCGTGACGACATTATCTAGGATTCAAAAAATGAAGATTTCCAGGGTCAATCATCCTTAACTCACCACTCTTAAGGATAGTAGATTCCCCATTTGCTATAGAAACAGACAACTCTCCTTCCGCAACTAAAAGGATTTATCTACGAATCTTATGATAATGCGAGGGGATCGCTGTATTTAGCTCAAACAGCTCTATTTCCTAACCTTGAGCTACTTCTGGAGGAACAAGGGAATAAATTGTTAAATCACCATCTACTTTTTGCAGCGCATATGCAGCTGAAATTAACAAGACAGATATTCCCATCTTCTCCCCCTTATTCACTCGAAATGGAAAGGCCAATTTACATCTTTCTATTTTAAAAATTCTATATTTATCTTCTGTCTCTCTTTAGGACGATTTTCATTAATATGGACAGGTACCGCTTCTATTTAAGGAGCATACCCCCTCTGTTTTTCCAAGGTGTTCGTTCCATCACTTGGGAGCCCATTAACTTTCTGTGTTCGATTAGAAGAATTCAATACACTTGGGATCTTTATTCTGCTCCAATTAAAGGCTCCGAATGCGTCTTTCTGTCTTAATTTCGTTTGTAATCAATTTATTTTAAGATATTTATATCAAACCCTTTCCTTTTCACTCGAAGAACACGGAAAAGCTTGACTTCCTAGCTCTTCCGTGTTAAGTTCCTAGTTAAATTTCAAAAGAGTCTACCGATGTTAGAAGAGTACCTATCTCGCAGTGAAGGAAAAACCTTTGAATTTAAAGAAAATACACGTGGGCTGCAAGCAATCGTCAAGACAGTAGTAGCCTTTGCTAATAGTTCTGGTGGGAAAATCATTATCGGCGTGAAAGATCGCACAAAAAATATTGTGGGAATAACAAATGCCCTGGAAGAAGAAGAAAAACTAGCGAATGTGATCTCTGACAGTATTTTTCCTCTACTAATTCCTGACATAGAAATCCATTCTTTTAGAAATAAAGAACTGCTTGTTTTAAATATTCCTCATGTTGCTGGACCTTATTATATTAAATCCGAGGGACCTGAAAAAGGAGTGTATGTACGATTTGGATCAACCAATAGAAAAGCTGACTCTGAAACCATCTCTTCTCTAAAATTATTTGCAACTAATAAAACTTACGATGAATTGCCTTGCCCTAAAGGAATCCTAGATCGATCGCAAATTCAAACAGCATTTGGTTGGGTTAATAAATATCCTACAGAAAAAACATGTGAAATGCTTGGTATATATTCTACTCATAATGGAAACATATGCCCTTCCATCGGTGGCGTTCTTCTTTTTAGCACGAATCGAGTTAAACTATTTCCTGATTCTCTTATCCGATGTGCACGCTTTAAAGGCTCGAATAAAGAAAAAATCATCGATCAAACAGAAATTTTCGTCCCCCTTCCCTTTGTTATCTCTGAAGTCATCGCTTTTATTGAGAAAAACACTCGAAAAGAGGGGAAAATTGGTCCAATTTTTAGAAAAGATGTAGGTGAGTATCCTCCTTTTGCTATCCGAGAAGCTCTTACAAATGCTCTTTTACACTCTGATTACTCAATGACAGGCTGTCATATCCAAATTGCAATTTTTGATGATCGTATTGAGTTTACAAATCCAGGTGGCCTTCCATTTGGTCAAACGATTCAAAAAGCTTTGCAAGGATTTTCTAGATTACGCAATCGAGTGATTGGTCGTGTTTTCAAAGAACTAAATCTAATTGAACAATGGGGATCAGGTTTGCAGAGAATTTTAGCAGTGTGTGAGCGACAAGGACTCCAAAAACCCCTCATTGAAGAAATGAACAATCAATTTAAATTAACTCTTTATTCTACTCGTATTGCTGTGGCGAAAAAACATCCTTGGGAATTCTTGTTAATAGAACAATTAAAAATTAAGGGATCTATTACTCCTAAAGAAGCTGCAAGTCTCTGGAGTATCACTACTAGAGCTGCTAGAGAAAGACTCAAAAAAATGGTGGAAGAAGGGGTTATTCACCGTATAGCTTCTTCTGAAAAAGACCCAAAAGCTATATTCATACTTTCTCAAGGAACTTAAAATGCCATTCATTAAAGCAAAAGAAGGACCTCCAAATGTTGCCTCAACGATTTACACAGTTCAATATTTTGATGAAAATGGAAATTTGGTTATTCGCAGTGATGGCTCCAAGGCATGGAGAAACAACAACCCAGGAAATATGGTGTATCACTCTAGAGGATTTGCCGTGCGTCATGGAGCAATTGGATCAGCTGGTGGAATGGCTGTTTTTCCCGATGAATCAACGGGAAGGAAGGCTTTAATTGCTTTGTTAAAAACTTCTGACTATCAAAAACTTTCAATATCTGAGCTCCCTGAAAAATATGATAAACATAATGCAACTGAATATCGACGCATGCTTCTATCCATTTCAAAGCTTGATCCTAATAAACTTATTAAAAATCTTTCCATTGAAGGATTTGAGAGGTTGCGAATGGCCATTGAGCGCATTGAAGGATGGAAAGAAGGGCGAGAAAATTTTATCGATAAATGGTATATCACTGGTGTCCATAAAAAACGTGGCTTAATCACTGAATATTGTGTTAACCAATCAGGACACACCATCTGGATTTTAAAGCAAGATGCTATTCAATTAGCCCTAGAAGGGAGATTACATGCCACTATCGTACACATGAATAGTGGAACTGTTTATCTTCGTCCAGAACATCACAATCACTCATTTGTCGTTATTACATGAACTCATGCTTTTCTATCAGCCTACTTCTGCTGTTTGCGCTTGCAAGCTGTACAAAGCCCGACAATAATCCATTAAAAAATCTAAATTCATGTAAACAAGAATTTATTAAAGAAATTTTAAAACAGTCTTCAAATGAAAGCCCCTTTCACATGAACTATTCACTAGCGACAGTCCTTTTTTCTGATAATGCAATTTCGTTATTTGGACAAATTTCTATTTACGACCACCTTCCCCATGAGCGAAAACGCTATGAAGGACTCACTTTTTACAAAGATCAAGGAAAATTCGTATCTATATCACTTCAGGAATTGTTTTCTACCCCCATAGAAAAAGAGTGGCTTCGCAATTATTGCGAACAATTTTTAAAAACTGATGCTATTGTCTCTTCCTATTTTTCAGGTAAGACACCCCTCCTTACTTCTCTTGATTATAACTTAATTCATACCTTTGTGCTTGAGCCTGAAGCTTTATGCATCATTTTTCAGCCTTATACCATTGCAGGTATGACCGATAGCCCACCAATTATCAAAATCCCCTATGAAAAATTAAAAGTTCATTGGAACCCCTCTAACCCTTTAGTAAAGTGCGTTCCCTTGATGCAGATAACTGCATCGTGGCCTGAAATTTCTGAAGAGTCTGATGAACTTACATCCAATCAAAGGTTCTGAATGCGTCTCTCCACCTCAATCAAATTAAAAGACTTCAGTTTTACGACTGAAGCCTTTCATTTTAATTCTCTCCCCAGGGGCCTGACCATTCAAGATAGGTATTAATATAATCTTCTGGGAAACCATTTGCTCTAGCTCCCTTTGTAACCCTTTCAACATACAGAGGACGTGGAAAATATGTTTTAGTAATATACTCAGGGTTTGCGACATAAACTTCCACCCGTTTAAAATTTCTCGAATCCTTAGCACTTACCACTTTTAATCGAATCCTTGTATACGCAATAGGAGCTTGTTCCTCTTTATCTAAAATAGAAAAATCTTTTTCATTAAGCTTCCAAACAACACCATAAACAGTTTTTCCTGTTTTGGGTTGTATATTACCTCCTGTAGCGTTTTTATCGACGGGCGCTCTACTATAAGAGAATTCATAACCATCAAGTTTATAAACACCGAGTTTTTCTGGAAAATATCCTAAATCCTCTTTGATAAACTCGGTATTCATGTATAAACCATAAGAGAAAAAATAATATTCTTTTTCAGACGAACAACTTGTATTTTCAGCTAACAACGCAGCTTGGTTAACTGCACACATAGAAATAAATACAACCAGTTTAAATATAAAATCCTTCATAGATTGAAAAACATTAATTTTAATAATTTAAAGTTAGGCAAGACAAAATACATCGCTCCATTTCAAGCTACTGCTCTCTCGCATAAAAAATCAACTCCTACTGAAAAAAATTCAAAAAAAGCAACAGTCGGAATTATCATTATCGAATAATTCCTCTGCAATTGAATTGGAGGGTTTTCCTCTAATTCAGTCCTAATACCATTTATAAAAAATAACGTTTAGTTTTGCAAGGAAGCTGCACAAATTTTTTGTTTGGAGCGAGTGACCATTGCTGAATAGCAAGGCGCGAGTGAAGATGAAACATTTGTTGCAGAGCATGACATAGCAAAACTAAACATTATTTTTGATAAAGGACTAAGGGAAACCAATAAGTCCTTTTATTTTTGTTTAGGCCAGTCACGCAACGAATCAAATTTTAGATCCTGTCGAACCGTACAGGTCTTTGTTTTCACGACAGCCTAGCGTAGAGAATCAAATGATGGTGATGGACTAGGAGGCCTATGTGGCAGCGTTCAAAGAAAAAAGCCCTTGAGATACATATCCAAGGGCTTTTTATTTTCAAAGACACTGTGAAATCTTCTATTCATCTAATAATGAATTATCACAGATTAAAGTGACATCATAGGTTTAACAACAATTATTCCGATTGTTGTTGTTCCATCGGGTTCATTGCCCTCTTCATCTTTCCAAGCATCAAATGCAGTTGATTTGAAGTAAGCATCAACAGATCTGAACCGAATTTGATATACCCCTGGCTTTTCTGGAGCTCTTAAGGTGAATTTTTCGATCTTTTTTCCAGAAAAAAGGCCTGATTCATGTCCAATTACAACTTGAGGGCCCTCTCCTTTAATCCCTACTACGACTCGATACAAGCTCGTAACAGAAGATTTTTCTGCGTCTAATTTACAGATAACCTCAGCCTCAATTTTTTCTCCTGGCTGCACCCAAACGGCTCTAGAGTGACCGTTGAGTTCTAAATACTTCAATGTAATAGGTCCAGAGGATGCTTGTTCCTCAATTAGGCCCTTCCAATGATAATTATCTAAGTAGTCTTGAACAGCTCGAACATCATCTCCAAGCTCATCTGTTTTCTTTTTGAGAGCGTCGGAAAAATTATCAATGCACTCTTTAACCTTATCTCCTTTTGAATTAGCCCAGATAGGACTTGAAAAAATCACGCTTACAGCAAGTAAGCCTGCAGACACAAATGATGAAAATTTTGTGTTTTTCATAGGATTTTCCTCCGTTTAATAAGTTAAAGAATGAGGGACCCGCCCTTATTCTGAGAACATCATAAAGATTTGCACTGTTTTTTGTTAATAGATTGTTAATTTTCCAGAGAAAATTCCAACACAATTCCTCTCTCCTTAGGAAGTTATAGTAATTTAAAACAATATTGAGAAAATCTCCCGCGTCGGCTTTGCAGAAAATTTTTCGTCTTCGCTCGCGCCTTGTACTCGTACAATGGTCGCTCGCTCCAGACAAAAAATTTTCGCAGCCTCCTTGCATATTT
>DASXPV010000084.1:0-2183 GCA_036493355.1 Rhabdochlamydiaceae bacterium | reverse complement strand
TGGGAACATCACACCATCTTGAGCCTGTCGTTAAAATCCACAAGATCGTGTTTACAACGATTCTCCATGGTGTATGAGGTTTTCCCTTTTCCCTTTTTACAGGCTCTGGAAAAAATCCTTCGATCAATCTCCATTGGTTATCTGTTAACCCATTAAATCTAGTCATCTTTATCTCCTAAACCCGAGACAAAGAAGAATAACAAACTAAAATTTTTCCTGCATTATCGGGATAGGTTCATTTACGTAAATGCGCTGCATCAGCAAGTTAGGCAGCGGTTTACTATTGCGCATGAGTTAGCTCACCTCATTTTGCATAAAGCAAGAATTGGCGATGGAATCACTGATGATGCACTCTATAGAAGCGGTTTAAGCAACAAAGAAGAAGCTATGGCTAATAAGTTGGCGGCAGATATCCTAATGCCCTGGCATCTTATTAACTTAGTGATGGATCAAGGAATAACAACTATACCTGAATTGGCAAAAAGCTTTCATGTTTCTGAAAGCGCAATGTCAATACGCTTAGGGATTCCCTGCTAGCATTTCATTTTTTGTTTAAAAGCGGATTCACGGATAAAACACCGGCTAAAATAAAAAAGGCTCCCAGATAGACATTGCCTGTCAAATGTTCCTGCAAAATAACAGATCCCAAGATCATTGCGAAAATCGGGACCAGAAGAACGGACAAGGAAGCGTATGTTGCCCCAGCGATTTGAAGGGCTTTGTAAAAAAATAAAAATCCCGCAGCTGTTCCTAATACTCCCAAGCCGATGGCTCCCAGTAGTGCCGGCATAGGGGGAAAAGCAAGTCTATAGGGATGTTCGATGAGCAATGCGAAAGGCAGCACAATTGCTGTAGCAATGCTTAGTTGCGCAGTTAATGTAATGATGCTTGGTACATTATGAAGATGTGTACGCGCATATACTGTGCCTATACCATAACTTAAACAGGCTAGAATAATCATCAGAGCACCCAACTCACTGTCTTTGCGCTGTTGAAAAACAAGAGGCAGGTAAATGATACACAGGCCGATGATCCCCGATAGAATTCCAATGATTTTATTCTTGGTAAACGGTTCTTTCGCAAAAAAGTGAGCGAGAGTAGCTGTGAAAATCAGAGTTAAGCTATTAAGAATCCCCGCAAGGGAGCTGGTAATGTAGAGTTCTCCATAGCTGATCAGGTAAAAGGGCACAGCATTTAATGTGATGCCTAAGATGGCATAGTGCTTCCCATTCTTCCGCCAATTGAAAATTTGAGTTTTTTGTAAACAGCATAAGCCGTACAGAACAAGTGTGGCTATTGCCGTTCTTAGGAAAACCAAAGTGAGAGGGGGGATGGTCGGGACCGCGATTTTAATGAATAGATACGATGGCCCCCAGCATAAAGCGCAAAGAAATAGCAGAAAAAAACTTTTAATTTTTAAAAACTTTTCCACGAAACGCTTAGTAAAATGGTGTTTATGCCATCCTGTTCTTGCGTGAATAAATTTACAATGAGAAATTAATTCTAGTTCGAGAATTAGGTGGAATACTTGAGAGTCATCGGAATTGAACTTGCTGCGGTATCTTCATTTTCTGCTATAAATCCAAGGTTTAAGTAAAACTCTTTTGCACTAGGCAATGAATTTAAACTTAAGTCTTTTTTAGCTGTTGTTGCATGAGATTGAATTTGCGCGAGCAAAGCTGTGCCGGCTCCTTTTACGGAGCGTTTTTGTTGCTGTTGATTTTTGGAAAAGATGTTCCAAGGGCAGAGGAAAATCGCCTCTGCTCTGAGATGATCAATAAAATCGAAACTGACTATAGTGATTTAAAACAAGATTGAGAAAAATATGCAAGGAGGCTGCGAAAATTTTTCTCAATCTTGTTTTAAATCACTATAAAAACAGGCCAGGCGCAAATCTTCTGGTGAGGCTTACAAACAAAATCGAAGATACTTTGGCCTTTATCCGAGATCCCAACGTTCCATTCACGAATAATCAGGCTGAACAAGATGTGCGCATGGTCAAGGTGAGACAGAAAATCTCGGGATGCTTCCGTTTTCTCGCAGGAGGAGCTATCTTTTGTCGAATACGAAGCTACATATCGACAGCTAAGAAGCAGGGCTGGAGCGTGTGGGATGCGCTAACCGATGCGTTAAGAGGGAGTCCTCGACTCCTATTAGTGCCAAATTCATAGGAACTCATTTTA
>DASXPV010000083.1:0-1781 GCA_036493355.1 Rhabdochlamydiaceae bacterium | reverse complement strand
CTTAAGGACTCTGTTGGCCAATAGCTTAAGCAGCAAGAGCGGCAAAGCGTGATACACGAGGTTGAAAAGGTGTATCTTCCATCTGCCATTGAAAGAGGCGAACCACATTCATTGCCGTAGCAATCAGAAGATGTTGAAGATGTGTTTTCTGCAAGCCAAGATAGCGAGAAACACGAAGGTCAAAAGCCCGTACTCCTTGTGAAATAGTGCCTTCAACACCAGATCGTTTGGCATATCGTTCTTGGAACTCTTTGGTAGTTTGCTGATGTCTTGCTGCTTGAATGGCCTCATGTTGATCCTTTGGGCGAAGAACTATTTGACGTGGATGAACTGCTGAATGCGTGCAGAGTCTCCGTGTAGGACAGTTTCTACAATCTATTTCTCCAAAACGAACCCAATTCTCCTCTTGCCCTTTCTCGTTTTGCTTTACTGTCCATTTTTTACTCAGCTTGCCTTCTGGACAGGTAACAGTGTTATTTTCCCAGTCAACCAAAAATTTACTATTGTCGTAGGCTTGTGGGTCTTTCGCTTGCCAAGTCGTGTTTGGGGCAATTGGTCCAATCAACTCAACTCCATAGCGCTTTTCAGAAGTAACAAGATGTTCCCCATCTATATAGCCAGTATCCATGAAATGCTCATCAGGAAGTAATTGCTTGTGCTCTAATGCCTGATGAATAACACCTGTCATCTCCATGTCCTGCTTTGTAGCTTCGGTAGTTTCTACATGAACAATCAGATGTGGGAGATCAGCATCACACGTCTCGGTCAAATGCGCTTTATATCCAGTCCACTCTGTATCACGTTTGACACTCATTCGTGCTTCTCTATCATATGGAGAGGCTATAATCTTCGATGCAGGAGGCGTGTTGTCATTCGATCTATGCTGTACTTTTCCTTCTTCTACATAAAATTGTTGAATCCAGACGAGGCGCAGGGTTTCCAGCGCAGGAATTTCTCGCAGCCAGATTGGGGCATCTGCTTCCCTTACCCATTTTAGTAAATCAGACCCATCACGCCCAATTTGCTCGATCATAGGCACGAATTTTGTCGCTTCTTTTGGAAAGTGAAAGTCTTCCATGCGTTTTTCATAGCGATCATACCATTCTTGTGGAACATGCGAACGTAACCAGTCAGGAACGATTACTGCTAAACTATTAAGTGCAGCCCTTATGGTTTCTCCTACAAACACAATCCGGTTTGTCAAACGAATTGCTGCTTCTATATGCGTTGAATCGGTACGCTGTTTCCCACGCTCTTTCAACCAACCTTTCTCTCTACAAATAGTAAGCAGTGTTGTGAGTATTACCTCTTCCAATCCTCCCTCTATCAAACGACTTCGGAACTCACTCAAAACCGAAAAATCAAACCCTAGATCGGTTAATTCTAAACTTAACGCGTATTTTAAATCAATACGGGCCTTCAGCGCCTCTGCAGCCTGTCTATCCGTATAGTTCTCCATATATTGGATGATGCTCATCACTGCCAATCTCCAGGGTTGTTCTGCAAATTGACCGTTTTTGGGATAAAGTGCCATGAATTGCTTGTCTTCATAGATTGTGTCTAGTTCATCGCGTAACCACATGTATTTATTCCCTTTGGGAAAGAGGGTTTTGGCTATACGGGCTGTCTCTTCGGGAATTTCAGGCAATTTTTGGGGGTGCAGAGACATTGCTTTTCTCCTTCTCTTCTCTACGTTCCTGTTTACTTCTTCCTGTCCTTCTCCTAAGTATCCCTCTTTTCCTCTTTCTCTGTCAATACCATTGGCCAACAGAGTCCTTAAG
>DASXPV010000082.1:0-58169 GCA_036493355.1 Rhabdochlamydiaceae bacterium | reverse complement strand
GCCTCAATCGACATGTCGATTGAGGCGCTACCTAAGAATTGATTATTTATAGCTAGACGGCGCGCGCGCCCAGAGCGCGGAGAATATAACTGCGGTTGGCGATCACGTATTCGATGCCGGAAAAAAGGGTATAGACTGCGCCCACGAGCACGCTGTAAAAGCCGGCTGCTTGCAGCTGAGTGATATCGATATACCCTATCGAATAGGGGATCATAAAGAGCAAAATGAAAAAGCAGACGGCTGCTTGAATCACCGCCTTAATTTTTCCCGACATGCGCGCGGCCAAAGCAATCCCCCGCAAGGCGCAAACAGTGCGCAGGGTGCTGATGATCGTGTCGCGATAGAAAAAGATGCTGACCAAAAGCAGCGGCAGCTGCACAAATCCTTTCGTAAAGGCCAAGAGCACTGAAAGTCTAAAAATGCTATCTGCCATGGGATCGAGCAGTTTGCCAAGCTCGGTAACCTTGTTCATCTTTCTGGCTATAGCGCCGTCGAAGAGATCCGAAAGCTCGGAAATGCCCGCCAGGCCAAGCAAAATGTAGGGAAGACAACCTAAGCTGATGCCTAGCTGTTGATAATAGAGATACACAATGATAAAAATCGGCCCGAGCAAAATGCGAGAGAGCGTCAGAACTAAGGCAATACTCACTCTCCCTCCTTTCTTTTTACTATCAGTCTTATCATCAATAGCAGTAAAAATCGAATTTTTAATCATCTTCTATATACTTTTTTTATAATTAAGATGCAACCGAAAGACTATTTTGCTCTTGCAAAGCCAGCTGCCCGCAGGCTGCGGCAATATCTTTGCCCTTCGTATAGCGCCATGTCGTTACAATGCGATACGAAGAGAGAATGGTGCGGAAGGTTTCAATCGCGCTGCTCTCGGGACGCTCGAGTTTCAATCCCGCAACGGGATTGTAAGGAATGAGGTTTACGGTGCACTGCTGTCCTTTCAGCAACAGCCCCAGCTCATGGGCGTGTTCTGGTTGGTCGTTGATGCCCGCGATCAATGTATACTCATAGGTAATATCGCGCTTGGTCTGCTCGGCAAACGCCTGCATGGCCTGTAAAATGGCATCTAATGCGTATTTGCGCGCGTAGGGGATAATTTTTTTGCGGATGTGCTGGTTGGGCGCGTGCAAGGAGAGCACCAAATTCACTTGGACATTTTCTTGCGCCAAGCGCTCGATTCCCTCAAGTACTCCTACGGTTGAGACGGTAATACGCCTCTGCGAAATATGCAAACGCTGCGGATCGATCAACAAGCGAATCGCCTTCAATACATTTTCGTAATTTTCAAAAGGCTCTCCCATCCCCATAAAAACAACATGGGACACCCTCTCTCCTTTATTATGCAGATAGCGATCGATAGCGTAGACTTGCTCAAAGATCTCTTCCGCGCTTAAATTGCGCTTAAGACCTTCCTTGCCCGATGCGCAAAAGGCGCAGCGCGCCGCACATCCGACCTGCGAAGAGACGCAGACAGTCCTTCTGTCTTGGGAAAGGATCAGC
This sequence comes from Rhabdochlamydiaceae bacterium, assembly GCA_036493355.1. Taxonomy (GTDB): domain Bacteria; phylum Chlamydiota; class Chlamydiia; order Chlamydiales; family Rhabdochlamydiaceae; genus JABDFI01. The sequence goes on along the minus strand of DASXPV010000082.1, from coordinate 56,657 downwards.
ACGGACTCTACGAGTTTGCCATCGCTCAATTCCCAAAGAAATTTGACCGTTTCCCCATCTTTAGAGTGCAGCGCTCTGCGCTCTTTAAGCACCTCTAATGCGAATATATTCTTCAACTTTTCGCGCAAACCCGCACTCAGATCGGTCATTTTCTCCCACGCGATTTCCCTGCGCTCGTACACCCATTGAAAGATCTGCTTGGCGCGGAAGGGCTTTTCTCCTTCCCGCTCTAAGACGTCGGCGCATTCTTCTTGTGAGAGGGTGTGAAAGGCAATCATGTGACTCTAGACCAAAAAATGCGATTATAGACTTCTGATTTTTGCAACCGGCATAGGAATTGGCGCATAGAGGCTTCATTATGACGCGAGAGATCATCCCGCAACTGTTTCATAGCTTTTTCGACAACAGCGCATTGGCTCAACTTCACAAGCATCTTGAGGGCCAAAGGATCCTTTAAGACAGCATTTAGAGGAAATTTAAATAGAGCAGAGGCAGCGGACTGCTGAGTGAGTAAAATTTTCGCCATAAGACCTCATCTATTAGGTTGTTTGCCTTGCCATTTTACCTGATGAGAGCGAAAGAATCAAGAAACGCTTATGGATAAACGCGAATGATGATTTCGTCCGAATTTTTGGGAATGTAAAAACTAATTTGACGATTTGATTGCAGGCTATGGATCAGTTGTGCTCTATTAGAAGGCAGAACGCCAAAGATAATAGATGTTAAATTTTTAATTGTCTCATCCGCAATGTGCGCATATTCGAGACAAGAATTTTGATCTCCTTTCAAATTAATCGTTATGCCTGCATCCGATTCACGAACATTTACGGCGCGACAAGGAATATTTAGCGTTTCCAAATTGAGTAATACCCGCTGAGATATTTCCTCTGGCTGCGCTCTTCGCAACTTTTGAGCTCCAAAGTTTAATACGCCATCTATTTTAATACGCCATTCTTCAGAGCACTCTAAAGGCTTATTTCCTTTGCAAGCGGCAAAACACGCTTTGGCCACTCTTCCAAAAAGAGCCGGAATCAACGCCAAGGCAGTCGCTAGTGTGAGCAGGGCACCTGGGATGATTCTAAGCGCAATTTGACGGGCTTTATCGGAAGCGCCCTGGGAATCTTTGATCTGAATCGCGTCCCACTTGCCATTGCACCATTTAATTGGGGAAAGAAGAATATCTCCTATATCAGGAGCGCTTGCTAATTTAATGTGATTAGTTTTTTTCAATTATAGTCATTTATTTCCATCGTAATTAATTAACATTGTAGCGAAGTTTCGCTTTAAATAAAATGTAAAAATCTACTGTCTTAAAGTAAATTTTTTTCTACGAGCCCGGGTCTCCGGCGTTGAGAAAAATGGCAAGAGGCCATAGAATGAATCCTCCAATCATTTTTTTGAGTTGCGTCCATGCTAACCTTTCAAGACATTATTTTGCGCCTGAACACTTTTTGGGAAAAACAGGGCTGTATCATTCACCAAGGCCACGATCTGGAAGTGGGAGCCGGGACTTTCAACCCAGCAACTTTTTTGCGCTGCCTGGGACCCGAGCCCTACAATACTGCATACGTGGAGCCCTCCCGCCGCCCGGCGGATGCGCGCTATGGAGAAAACCCTAACCGCGTGCAGCTCTTCCACCAGTATCAGGTGATCCTTAAGCCCTCGCCTTCCGATATCCAGCAGAAGTATCTCGAGTCTTTGCGATTTTTAGGGTTTGATCTAAAGAAACACGATATGCGCTTTGTCCACGACGATTGGGAGTCTCCGACGCTAGGCGCTTGGGGATTGGGATGGGAAGTCTGGTGCGACGGCATGGAAGTGACGCAATTCACCTACTTTCAGGTGATCGGAAGTCTGCCGCTAAAACCCATTGCCGTGGAGATCACGTATGGCTTGGAAAGACTTGCGATGTTCATTCAAAACAAGCATAGCATTTTCGACGTCAAGTGGAACAATCAACTCACCTTCCGCGACATTTCTTACCAGAGCGAGGTCGAATGGAGCATTTACAATTTTGAAGAGTCTTCCAGTGCGATGTGGATGCGCCATTTTGAAGATTACGAGCGCCAAGCGCAGCATCTTATCGCCAAGCACCTCCCTATCCCTGCGTATGATTTTGTGATTAAGGCCTCGCATGCGTTCAACATGCTCGATGCACGAGGCGCCATCTCCGTGACCGAGCGCACAGGATACATCGCCCGCATCCGCGATCTGGCGCGCTTGGTGGCCTCCGAATACGTCGCCTCGCGAGAAAAACTCGGATTCCCTTTGTGTCCGTCTCAAAAGACAAAACCGGCCAAGCCCTTGGTCTTTTTTAAGACCCCACCCAAATTTTCTCCGCAAAAGAAAAGCGATTTTCTCTTCGAAATCGGATCGGAGCAGCTGCCCGCTGCCTTTGTTCCCATCGGCTGTCAGAACCTCGAAAAACAAATGCGCCAGCTTTTAGAGCAGCATGCACTCGCCTTCGATGCGCTGCACATCTTTGGCACGCCGCAACGCCTTGCTGTCCTTGTCGAGGGACTCGTCGAAGGGACAAGCGAAAAAGAGATCGTCAAACGCGGCCCCGCTCTGCATGCCGCATTTAATTCCGCAGGAGAGTTAACTGTGCAGGGGGAAGGCTTTTTAAAATCTTTTCACATCGCTCCCGTTTCTTTAGACAGCGTCCGCAAAGGCAAAGCAAAACACCTGAGTATCGACAAGATCAAAGAAACGGAATACCTCTTCGTGCGCAGTGTCGAGAAGGGCAAGTCTACGCTGTTTATCCTGTCCCAGGAGCTACCCAAGCTGATCGATGCCTTGGAATTTCCCAAAAAGATGCGCTGGGGAAATCTCGATATCTCCTACGCCAGGCCTATTCATTGGATCGCGGCGCTCTTTGGAGAAAAAATCGTCCCCTTCCAGTATGGCGACGTTTTCTCCAATCGCTTTTCCTTTGGACATGCGCAGCTCAAACCCAAGAAAATCGCGCTCAAGCAACCCAAAGACTACGTGCGCGAATTAAAAAAACAGTGCGTCCTCGTCGATCCCCAAGAGCGAACGGAGAGTATCCTCAAGCAGATCAAGGCAATCGAAAAAAAAATCAAAGGCAAGGTCTTGGAACAAGAGCGCGTGCTCCCGCAAGTTGTGCATTTAACGGAATGGCCCCAGCTAACCTCTGCCAACTTTGACGCCGACTTTTTGCGCGCGCCTAAAGAAGTGCTCATTTCAGAAATGGTGGAACATCAGAAGTATTTTCCCATAGCCGACAGCAAAAACCAGTTAAAGAATATCTTCATCATCACAGCGGATATGATTCCCAACGAGACCATACGCCGCGGCAATCAAAAAGTGCTCTCCGCGCGCTTGACCGATGGCGTATTCCTCTATGAGCAAGATCTCAAAACGCCTCTGGAGTCCTTTAACGAAAAGTTGCGCAACATGACCTATCAAAAAGAGCTGGGTTCCATGTACGACAAGCTCATGCGCATCGTCCATCTTACGCAAATCCTCAATGGCCACTTAAAGCTCGCAGATCAAAAAAAGGTGCAACGCGCAGCCCTCCTCTGCAAGGCAGACCTTGCCTCGCTTCTCGTAGGAGAGTTTCCCGAATTGCAAGGAACCATCGGCAAATACTACGCGCTTGCCCAAAAAGAGGACAAGGAAGTCGCTGCGGCTATTGAAGAACACTGGATGCCGCGCTCTGAGGGAGCACCGCTTCCTAAGACACCTACCGGCATTATCTTAAGCCTTGCCGATAAGCTGGACAATCTCATCAGCTGCTATAGCTTGGGGCTAAAGCCCACCTCCTCTAGCGACCCTTACGCCTTGCGCAGACAGACGATCGGTATCCTGAAAATCCTCATCGAATGCCAGGAAAGCATAGACCTAAAACGCGTTTTAGAAGAGTGCTGCGCCCATTTTCCCATGCTAGCGAAGAACAGCGCGCCCGTTGCACCTCTTGTGCAAGAGATCCTCTCGTTCATCACCGCCCGCGCGAAAAGCCTCTTTGAAGAGTATGGTTTTAAGCGCGACGAGTGCGAAGCGGCGCTGCGCGGCGTCTGCACAGATCCCTTTGATCAATTCTGCAAAACGCAAGCCCTACACGCCTTTAGAAAGTCTCCGCAATTCTCCAAACTCTTTGAAGTCTACAAGCGCGCTAAGGGACAGCTGGAAAAGGCTCGAGCCCTTCCCTTCCATCCCGATCTGGCTACTGAGCCTGCCGAGCGCGCGCTACTCAACGCCCTCGAGGCGTTAAATAAGCAGTGGAAAAATACGCTGCGCGACAAAAACTATGCGGAAGGATTTGCGCACTTGGCAAAGTTGCAATCTCCCCTTGCGCACCTCTTCGACACAGTGAAGATCCTTGCCGAGGATCCCGCGTTGCGCGATAATCGCATTGCTCTGTTGCAAAAGGTCTTTGCGCCTTTTCAAGATCTCTTAGACTTTAGCCTGATACAGGAGGGAAAATGAGCACAATAATCGATTTACATAGCGACCTTCTCTCCTTTCTCGCACACGATGAAAAGAGAACAGTGGAAAATCCCCTGGCACGCAACTCGCTACCGCAAATGCAAGCAGGAGGAGTGAAAGTGCAAACTCTCGCCATCTACGCGCGCACTAACCCCCGCTGCGTCGAGAGTGCTACCAAACAAATTGCCCACTGGAAGCGCCTAGTGAGATCCGAGCACTTTGCGCCTTTATCTAAGAATTTCCAGCTGAGCCCCTCTTGTGTGCATCTCATACCCGCCTTTGAAAACGCTTCTGGCTTTGCGCTCGAAACAGAAAGTCTCTCTGAGAGTTTGGCGCGGCTTCAAGATATGCTGAATACGCTTGGGAATCTCTTTTACATTTCCATGACCTGGAATGAAGAAAACCGCTTTGGAGGTGGCAATGACACTTCCGTCGGTCTAAAAAGAAATGGCGAAGAACTACTCCACTGGATGCATAACAAACGCATAGCGATCGATTTGAGCCACACCTCGCATAGATTGGCCTCTGAAATCATCGAATACAGCGATAAGCATGCATTAGACATCCCTCTGATGGCCTCTCACTCCAACTTCCGCTCGGTGACAGACTCGCCGCGTAATCTCATGGACGCCATCGCGCGCGAGATTATCCGCCGAAAAGGGATCATCGGCATGAATCTCTTTGCCCCTTTTATTCACAAGACAGATCCTTTCGTCCTCTTGCGCCACATCGAATATGGACTTTCTTTAGGAGGACAAGAATCGCTCTGCTTTGGGGCGGATTTTTTCTGCGACAGCGATTTCCCTGCGATTAAAATGAAGTATCCCGACTTCATTTTCTTCTTCGACGCCTACCCCAATGCGAGCAGCTATCCTTTTATCTTAAGCGAATTGAAAAATAAGTTGGGGCTTTCCCAGGAAATCCTTGAGCAGATCGCCTATAAAAACGCGCAGCGCTTTCTAAACGCGTTTATCTTGTAAGTTTCCAGCACTCTCTGGCGATTTCAAAAGCTTCTTGCGCAAGGATCACAAAAGTGCGCACTTTTGTATGCGAAGCGGAAATCTCTTTGTCGCGCCGCTCTGCTCTTTCATTCTTTTCCTCATCGAGGGCCAATCCTAAAAATGAAAACGCTTGGCACGCCCTCTTGCGGATGAGAGGGGTGTTTTCCCCAATCCCCGCGGTAAATACGATTGCATCCATTCCCTCCAAAGAGGCCAGCATTCCCCCTATCGAGGCGTTCAAGCGGTGCAAGTAGACCTCGAGTGCCAAAGTAGCCCTAGATTCGTTTTTAGCAGCTCTGGCAAGGATATCGCGCATGTCGCTCGACGTGCCAGAAAGCCCCAAAAGACCCGAGGTGTGATATAGCTCGCGCGTCAACTCCTGCGCACTTCGCCTCTGCTGCATAAAATGCAAGAGAATCCCCGGATCGATCGACCCCGAGCGCGTGTCCATGACTAATCCTTCAAGAGGAGTAAATCCCATCGTCGTATCAATGCTCTTTCCCTCTTTCACAGCGCACAGCGACGCACCCGATCCCAAATGGCAAAGGATCACTCTCTCCAAGGGCGCGCCTGCAACCTGCTCCACTCGTCTGGCACAGTACTGAAAACTGATCCCGTGAAAGCCATAGCGCCGAATATCCTTTTCGTACCAGCTATAAGGCCCTCCATAGACCGTAGCAGCAAGCGGCATGCTGCTATGGAAAGCCGTGTCGAACACGGCAATTTGCGGAACGCCTGCGAAGCGCTTCTCGAGAATGTCGATGCCCTCTAGGTCATCAAAATTGTGTAAAGGAGCAAACTCAGCTAAACTGCGGATTTTTTCTTTGACCGAAGAATCGATGTGTGCGCTTTCTTTAAAGTATTTCCCCCCGTGCACGATGCGGTGTCCGATCGCCGCGATTTGGGCATTATTTGCTTGCCAGCTTTCGACGATCTTCTCTAACGCCTCACCCGATGTGCGGCACTGGATAGCGCAAGGCGCGGATCCATTAATAGAGAGAGAAGCCTCATCAAAATGGTTTTTCCATTGCAGATGCGCCCTCCAAAGAGGAGGCGCCGGCTGCTCTGGCAGGGCGTCCCACTTAAAAACCGAGCATTTAATACTGCTCGATCCTCTATTCAATACAAATATATTCATAATTGTTTTATATAAAAAATTAACCGTTTTAACAATTACAAAAATATGAAGCCTATTACGAAAGAAGAAGTTCGAAAAATGAACGCCTACTTCCGAGCCGCCAATTATTTATCCGTAGGCCAAATCTATTTATACGACAATCCCCTCTTGAAAAAACCCTTAAGACTCGAGCACATCAAGCCGCGCCTGCTGGGCCACTGGGGCACAACACCTGGATTGAACTTTCTCTACGTGCATCTCAATCGCCTCATTAAAAAGCACGACTTAAACATGATTCAAATTGTCGGCCCCGGCCACGGCGCTCCGGGCATCATCGCCAACACCTATTTGGAAGGCACCTACAGCGAATACTATCCCGATGTTGCGCAGGATGAAGCAGGGATGAAAAAACTCTTCACGCAATTCTCCTTTCCCGGGGGCATTCCGAGCCACTGTGCGGCGGAAACACCTGGCTCTATCAATGAAGGGGGCGAATTGGGATACAGCCTAGCACACGCGTTTGGCGCCGCTTTTGACAATCCCGATCTCTTTGTCACGTGTATCGTAGGAGATGGAGAAGCGGAAACAGGGCCGCTGGCTGCAAGCTGGCATTCCAACAAATTCCTCAATCCTGAGAAAGATGGGGTCGTGCTGCCCATCCTCCACCTCAATGGGTATAAAATCGCCGAACCGACCATTCTCGCGCGCTTAAGCCAAGAAGAGCTTAAAAATCTGTTCAAGGGCTACGGATATACCCCTTATTTCGTGCATGGCGATGATCCCGAAAAACTTCACGTAGAATGTGCAAACACACTCGATACCATTGTGAAAGAAATAAAGCGGATTCAGCAGCAGGCGCGCTCTAAAGGATTTACCAAAAGGCCGATGTGGCCCATGCTGATCTTCAATACTCCCAAAGGATGGACAGGCCCTAAGACCGTCGATGGCAAAAAGATCGAAGGCACCTTTCGCTCGCATCAAGTCCCTCTAGCCGATTTTGCAGAAAAACCCGAGCATCTAGAATACCTCGAGCGCTGGATGAAAAGCTACAAGCCCGAAGAGCTCTTCGATGAAAAAGGCAAGCTGGTTCCCGAAATTGCCGCGCTAGCCCCTTTTGGCAAGCGCCGCCTGGGCGATAATCCGCATACCAACGGAGGCGCCCTTTTGCACGAGCTCAAAATGCCCGACTTCGACAGCTACGCCGTCGCCGTTCCCCATCCTGGAACTACCTTTGCAGAAGCAACCCTCATCATGGGCTCCTTCTTGCGCGACATTATGAAAGAGAATTGGAACGCGTGCAACTTTAGGCTTTTTGGCCCCGATGAGACCGCCTCTAACCGCTTAACCCATGTATTTGACATCACGGATCGCACTTCGACGGCAAAAATTCTCAAAAGCGATGATCACGTCTCTCCCGAAGGGCGTGTCATGGAGGTGCTCAGCGAACATTTGTGCGAAGGATGGCTAGAAGGGTATCTTTTAACGGGCAGGCATGGCCTCTTTTCCTGTTACGAGGCCTTCATACACATCGTGGATTCGATGTTCAACCAGCACGCCAAGTGGCTAAAGACGTGCAATGAAATTCCTTGGCGGCGACCCATTGCTTCTTTGAATATCCTGCTCACCTCTCACGTATGGCGCCAAGACCACAATGGCTTTAGCCACCAAGACCCCGGATTTCTCAACGTCGTCGTCAATAAAAAGGCAGACGTTATCCGCATCTACCTTCCCCCCGACGCCAATACCCTGCTCTCCGTCACAGCGCACTGTCTAAAAAGCCGCAACTACGTCAATGTCATCGTCGCCGGAAAAAACTCCGCACTGCAGTGGCTCGACATGGAAGAGGCGAAAAAACACTGCACCCGCGGCATCGGCGTGTGGCAGTGGGCCAGCAATGATGAGGGAAAAGAACCCGATATTGTGATGGCTTGCGCGGGCGATGTCCCCACTTTAGAGACCATCGCCGCCGTTGAACTCCTAAGGACCCACTTCCACCATCTCAAGATTCGCGTAATCAATGTCGTAGACCTCATGGCCCTGCAGCCCCAAGATGAACATCCACACGGGCTTACCAACGCGGAATTCGATGCCCTCTTCACAAAAGATAAGCCCATTATTTTTGCCTTCCATGGCTACCCCAAGCTCATCCATCACCTCATCTATCGCCGCGCCAACCACGATCAGATGCACGTCCACGGCTACAAAGAAGAAGGTACGACGACAACCCCATTCGACATGGCCGTCCTCAATGAACTAGACCGCTACCACCTCGTCCTCTCCGCAATTGCTCGCCTCCCGCAGTTGCAAGCGCAAGGCCGCACGGTGCAAAGCCTCCTTCAAGAAAAGCTCGCTCTGCACAAAAAGTATATCCACAAGCATGGCCAAGACATGCCGGAAATCCGCGAGTGGAAATGGACACTAAATAAACAGCGTAAAATCGCTTAGAGACTGTCATTAATTCTTGGATCAATGGATCTCAAAAGCGACAAAAGCTTAGTTATGAAAGAGGTCTAATGGATAAAATTAAAGAGGCTGAGGAAGTCTATACACAAATGAACTCAAAAGTTAGAGTTTTGGCAAGGAAGCGGCGCCAATTTTTGCGTCTGGAGCGAGCAACCATTGCTGAATAGCAAGGCGCGAGTGAAGATCGAAAATTTGCTGCAAAGCTGACGCGGCCAAAAACTAACTTTTGAGTTCATTTGTGTATATATGAGCAGTGCGTCATTTTGGAAATAAAAATACGCCTCGGAAAAATCTCGGGAAATATAAACGCCTTGATTCAGGAAATTTTTGTAAGTCGACCGAAGGGAGACTTACCCTAAAAGGCCGCTCAGTTTGCAAAACTCCAATATGCCCGTGTGCGTGCCCTTATCGGATTTTCCTAAACTACGCCTACTTCTTCGGAGGGGTAACCAAGTGTTTGGGTAGAAACGGCATCTATGTTTTCTTCAAAAGCGGCCCGCTTTTCGAACATGTTGTTTAACCTGGATGCCTCTTGTTCTGCCCATATTAGCATTCCAATAGTTTTTTTATAATCGTCAGGAAGATTGTTAAATGCTTTAAAATAGGGCAAGAATTTTCGTGAGAGGCCATATGTTTCTTGCCTAAATTCAGTCAAAATCCTACATTGTTCATCGCGTATTATTTGAGGATCGGCGAGTACTTCCCATGCATTTCTATCATAATTTCTGCGAAGAAGCTCATCATTTGCAACTTGAAAATCAGCTTCTTGTTTTTTTATAATCTCATTAAACTGACAAAGCAGTTCTCGTTCTTCTTTAGGCAACTGTTTATATTCTGTGAATAATTTTTTCCATTGCGCTTCTTTCTCTTCATCAGAATGTTTGCCACGTTTTTTAGCATATTCTGCTAAAAGACATCCAATAGCAAAGCTTCCGATAGCCCCACCAGAGATTAAAGCAAATTGCTTCGTTGACAACTCCACCACGGGAGGTAAACATCCATTCAGTACAGCTAATAGCAAAACAACTACACCTAAGAATATTAATCCATAACCTATTCCTTTTATCCATTTTGAGTTATTTTCATAGCGATCCAAATCAAAACGTTCACTTAATATTTCAACATTTCTTTTAAACACGGATACTGGAGGCAAATTACTCGGTAAGTTGTTTTGAGCAACACTTTCAATTTTTTCAACGCCAATATCTGATTCTTTAACTGTAGTTTCAACTGAAGAAGATGAGAAGCTTATATGCTCTCCTCTCCATGATCGACCACTTCCTTGAGATCCTTGAGATCCTTGAAATGACATGCAAACCTCTCTCATTTACTTTAATTATATATTAAATTTTAATAATTTTCTATTTAAAAATTTATTTACTTAACAAATGAACTCCAGCGACTTGTGACATTAAACATTGTCAACGTAAATGGTTTATTAATAACAGGCTCTGGCTGTTTTTAACTAATACAATATTAATGAGATAAGACAATAAGATTATAAGCGATGGCGGTGGCGGGCAATGAGGCGGTATATGCCATCTACCCCAAAGGGGAGAAAGGCCATCCAGCCGATGCACTTTTTAAATCCCCCTAGTAGCCAAAAGATCCGCAGCACAGCCCTACCCCGCAGCCAAATGCGCTGCTTTTCTCCCTTGCGGAAGTTTTCGATGAGCATAAGGGAATCCACATTATGCAGCTCTTTGTGCTCCTCTATAACACCTCGAGCCATATCGCTGCTGAGCGGCTCGTATAAGAAGAGATGCTTCTTATCCCAATCCTTCACTTTGCGGATGGCATTCCAACAGAGAGGACAGGAAGAATCGAAGAGAATGAGATGCTTGCTGGATTGGGGAAAAGGAGAAAACGTCGTCATGGGACCATCACTTCAGGAATTTGACTCTTGAGGGCATCGAACTGCTTGGCTAGTTCCAACGCCTCTTCATCGGATAAAAATGTGCTGTGGATCTGGATGCGAATAGATTCCCTTTTTTGCATCCACGCGCGCACGAGGATTTTTCGGATAGTTTCCTTGCACCCTTCCTCAGCCCTTTGGATGTTGATTTTGCGCTGCATAATCTCGTTTAAAAGCTCTTGTCCCTCTTCTCCTTCCGCCTGGGCTCCCAAGGTGAGCAGCTCGCACGCCCTGCTCTCTTCATGCGCTTGCATAAATGCCGCATAGAGACGGCGCGCGTGAGGCGTGCGAAAGTGCTCCTCGTGAATATTTGCCTTGCAAAGCGCTATGATCTTAGGCGCACTGGAGCCTGCCACAAAAAGCCAGCGCAAGAGATCCGCCTCCAAAATGCGGTCTGGATTCACTTGATCAAACGCCACGCGCTCGCTGCGCTTCACAAAGAACTCAGGGATGACCATATTCTGCAAGCCCAAAGCGGATTCGGGGACCTGAGCAATCGCGCTTAATCTCTTTAAACTCTCGTGCACCATGACGGGCTCTTCCCATCCTTTTATCGTATCGCTGATGGTTTTAACAATCTCATTTTTTTTAGAAGGGGTAAGCTCTTTTTCTCCCTTGGAGAGATGGCGGAACAAAAAGGTTAAATAGTCCTCCGCGCGCGCAATAAGCTCTGAAAAATGAGCAGGGCCGCGCGCCAAAAGAAGCGAATCGGGATCGCTTCCCTCTGGAAGGGGCATGACGCGCACGTCGACGCCCTTGTGCAAAAAGAGAGTGCCGATCTTTGCCGCGGCCTCGCGTCCTGCGTCATCCCCATCCAAGGCCAGGTAAACCACGCTTACACCCAGCTGCATTAGCTCCTTGGCATGTTCTTGCCCAAATGCCGTTCCCTGCCCCGCTACCGCCGTGTCAAATCCGCAGTAAATCAAGCGCAGTGCATCGATCTGCCCCTCTACGATAATTGCTTTGCGCTCCTTGGCGATTTTTGCGCGCGCATAGCTGAGGCCAAACAGCACGCGCGATTTTTTAAAAAGCGGCGTCTCAGGAGTGTTGATGTATTTACCGCCAAAGGTCTCTTCTTTAAATTTTCTGCCCGAAAACCCAATCACAGCCCCCAGGGGATCGCGTATGGGGAACATAATCCTCTGGGAAAAAAAATCGCGCTTTTTGGCGTTGAGCAACCCCGCTTGCTCGATCATCTCGTTTTCCACCTTGTGAGAGCGCAGAAATTTGGACAGCAGGCCCCCTTCCTTCGGCGCATACCCCAATTGAAAGTGGCGGATGAATGCTAAGTTGATCCCCCTCTCATACAAATAGTGCAGCGCCTCGTGGCCTTCTGCAGAGTGCAAGAGGTGGTGGTGATAAAAGTTGGTAGCCAGCTCTAAAGCCTGTTTTAATGCGACTTTGCTGGGCCCCTTTTCTCCTTCTCCCTCTTGGATTTTCTCCAAAGAGACTTGAAACCGCTCTGCAAGGCTTTCAACGGCCTCCACAAACCCCATTTTGAGATGGCCCATCAAAAAGGCAATGGCATCCCCGTGGGCTCCGCATCCAAAGCAATGATAATGCGAATCGCCTCTCTGCACAACAAAAGAGGGCGTCTTTTCCTCGTGGAAGGGGCATAGGGCCTTGTAAGAGGAGCCCGCACGCTTAAGCTCGATGTGCGACATCAGGACATCGACGAGATCGATTCTCTCTCGGAGCATCTCAATGCTTTCTTTGCTATAGAGGGGCATCGCGGTTCACCTTGGTCATTCCCTTTCAGTATACCAAAAAGAGTTCAAAAAGTAGCAATCCTAGCGTCTATTTAGAACTTTGAGCGTTAACAGCCTACTCTTTCTTGTAATTAAGTTTATATAAATTATAATAATTTTTTAAAATAAAATATTTTATTAATTTGAATTAAAAACAGGAATTTATTATTATTTAAATGATAATAAATCATTTATTTGTAGGTTAAAATGACTTTTATAACATCAATTACACAACAAATTCCACCAATTTTCCCGACCGACCAGACACCTCCTCCTTCTTCAATCGAACCAACGGAACAAACAGCTCCAACTCCTCCAACCCAAGAAATCCCGCCATCTGAATAAGATTAGGCAATCCGTGGCGATGTGAATTCTACGAGAACCCTAACAATTGCTTTACGTTTTTTTCTACTCGATGCTGATCGGCGAGAACGAGAAACCCCAACTTCTTCAAAATAAGGCGATGATCCAAGGTGAAGAATTTCATTCTAATAATGGAAGGAACCGGTAAACCAGCCGCCTTCCAATCTGCAATAGGAATGTCCAAGGGCCAGGGATGATGAGCAGAGGTTGTAATCATAGCCATGACGCTAGCTCCTATTTTCCTATTAAAGTGAATAGAAGAAGAGAGAATTAAAGCAGGGCGCTTTTTGCTACTTGCATTATCCGTAAAAGGAAAGGGTATTAAAACGACTTCGAAAGAATCATAAGTCTTGATATGCTTTTTCATCGTCATCGGAATTCCATTCATTAAGAGTTTGATCTAATCCTTTGAGGTAAGCTTTATCCAATGGGGATGCTTTTCTTAAAACAACCGTATTGTCTTCTAAAATTTCGTAAATAATTTGATCTTTTGATGTTAAACGTAGAGTTTCTCTAACTTCTTTGGGAACAGTTGCTTGAAATTTTGACGTAAGTTTAGAGCTTAATAACTTATGCATATCCTTACCTTCTTACAGTAAGAATCCTATACCACTAATCTATTTTTGCGCAACATAGACTTGAAAATTGCCTTTTTGGGGAAGTGAATTCGCGGAACAACATAAAATCCGGTTGTTAGAGAACGTTTTTTATTAGGATTCTTGTTTTTTTCTCAAATTCTTTAACGTTTGCAGATCTTTTTGCGTAATGCCCTTTACCTCGCGCAGTTCTTTTTCTGAAGCTTGGGCAATGCGCTGAACACTGCCAAAGTGCTTTAACAGCCGCGCACGTTTAATGGGACCGATGCCTGCAAGCTCATCGAGTGCGCTCTTAAAGACCTTTTTCTTGCGCCGCGCTCTGTGAAAAGTGATAGCTTTGCGGTGCGTCTCATCGCGCATCTTTTGTAATAGCAGCAACAGATGCGATCGGGGATGCAGCAAAATCGAGTCGTGCTCATCTCTAAGAAAGATCTTTTCCTGCGTCATGCCTTTGGTGTGCAACCCTTTCTGCTTGGCCACGGCGATGCAATCGACGGTGGCAATGTCGAGCTCCTTAAATACGGAAATGGCAACGTTGAGCTGTCCCTTGCCTCCATCGACGATGAGCAGATCGGGCAAATCATCGGCTTCTTTGGCGCGCGTGAGATAACGCCCGAGTACTTCGCGCAGCGCGCCATAATCATCGGAAGGGTCTGCCGCTTTAATGTGAAATAAGCGGGTGCGCTTGCTGTCCTTTTCGCCATCTGTAAAGGCAATGAGAGCGGCTACGGACTCTTTGCCGGCGCTGTGAGAGACGTCGAAGCAAGCAATGCGTTTGGGGTAGCGGTTGAGCTTGAGCGTATCTTGCAAGTCCAAGAGCATTTTTTCGGCAAGCTCTGCGCGGTCTTTTTCCATCTCAAAAAGCGCTTGAGCGTTTTTCTTCGCCAGTGCGACGAGCGATGCCTTTTCCCCTTTTTGCGGAGAGAGGATCTGCACCTTTTTGTGAAAGGCCTCTTTTAAAATTTCCATTAAAGAGTCTGCTTCTTTTATGGGAAGAGGCAAGAGGATTTCTTCGGGAAGAAGAGGTTGCCGCGTGTAGTGCTGCATGATGAAAGAAGCGAGCAGCTCCTCATCATCTTCCGCTGCATGGGAAAAAGAAAAGTGCTCGGATCCGGTGAGTTTGCCCTCGCGAAAGATCAGTTGAGCCAAAATCACCTCTTGGCCCTCGCGATAGAGGGCCAGCACGTCTGAATTTTTCCCGTTGACTTTGACGACGAGCTGATTGGCCAGGGCGACGTGCTCTATGTGGCGGATCATCTTGAGAAGCGATGCCGCTTTTTCATAATCCAGCTTAGCAGAAGCTTTCTCCATCTCGGCATACAAGTCTTTGAGAATTTCTTTGTCCTGCCCGCGCAGGAATTTAATCGTGCCCTGCACGTAGTGGGCGTACTCTTCACGCGTGCACTTGTTCACGCAGGGAGCGCAACAGCGTTTAATGCCATAGAGAAGACAGGGGCGCGTGCGGCGCTTTAGTTCCTCATCAGAGCACTGCCGCAGAGGGAACAAGCGCGTTAAGAGCTCGTAGATCTGGCGTGCGGCGTAAGCACTGGTGTAGGGGCCAAAGTATAGCCCCTCTTCCTGCGGTTTTCCCTTGTTGCGGACGAGCTTTAGCATCGGCCACTCGTGACAGTGGTTAACCATGAGGCTGATGTAGGACTTGTCATCTTTGAGGCAAGCGTTGAACTTAGGCTGATGCTTCTTTATAAGCGTATTTTCTAAAAGCAGCGCTTCTTTTTCTGAATCGACGACGATCGTATCGATAAAAGCGATCTCCTGCACGAGGAAGGGAACCATGGGCCTGGCGTCGGGCGTGGAAGAAAAATACTGCTTTAAGCGCACTTTGAGCTGTTTGGCTTTCCCGATGTAAATGATGGTGTGTTCGGCGTCTTTCATCAAATAGACGCCGGGATGCGCGGGATAGTGTTCGAGGTGTTTTACGTCAAAAAGCATTTTTTTAAGGGGTTGAAAATAGGGAGAGCTGTTTTTCACCACTGCGCTTAATTACAGCAGGGCTCCTACCATTTTTTTCTAGTGTAGCAAGCATCTCCTTGGCGCGCTTGATCACCGCATGGGGAAGTCCCGCCAGGCACGCCACGTGGATCCCATAACTTTTATCCGTGCCCCCTTTGACGATCTTGTGTAAAAAAATGATTCCCTTTTCTGATTCTTGGACAGCTACGTTAAAGTTCACAGCACCAGGAATTTTATTTTCCATCTCGGTGAGCTCCCAGTAGTGCGTGGCAAAAAGCGTCATCGCCCTTTTCTGGGGCTCGGTAAGCAGGTATTCGGCGACGGCCCAGGCGATGGAAATGCCGTCATACGTGCTCGTTCCCCGGCCGATTTCATCGAGAATGACCAGCGAACGCTTTGTCGCGTAATTTAAAATATTAGCTGTTTCCGCCATTTCGACCATAAACGTCGATTGCCCTCTGGAGAGGTCGTCGCTGGCTCCGATGCGGCTAAAGACGCGGTCGATCACGCCGATATGGGCGCGCTTAGCAGGGACAAAAGAGCCCATTTGCGCAAGAATAGCGATCAATGCGACCTGGCGGATAAAAGTCGACTTTCCCGCCATATTCGGCCCCGTGATCAAAAGCAGGCGGTTGCTTGTTTCATCAAGCAGGACGTCGTTGGGAATAAAAGGCTCAGCTTGCAGCATGGCCTCGATGACGGGGTGGCGTCCCTCTTCGATGAGCAAACGATCGCTCGCATCGACAAGCGGCCTCGTATAGCGATAGCGCTGCGCTAGGGTTGCCAAGCACAGCAAGCAGTCGATATGCGCTACAGCTTTGGCAATCGCGCGGACTTGCTCGGCATAGGATATGACTTCTGCACGCAAAGCGGCAAAAAGCTCGTGCTCTAGCGCTGCCATGCGCTCTTCGGCGTGAAGCATCTTGTATTCGTACTCTTTAAGCTCAGGTGTGATGCACCTTTCCGCGTTGACAAGCGTCTGGCGTCTTTGAAAGTAATCGGGAATGCGTTCAGCTTGCCCGCGACTGATCTCGATGTAATAGCCAAACGCTTTGGTATATCCCACTTTGAGCGTCTTGATCTGCGTTTTTTCCCTAAGCTCCACCTGGTAGGCGGCCAAATAGGAGTGGCTGTCCTTTTTCAACACGTGCAGCTCATCGAGTTGCGGGTGAAAGTCGCGTTTAAAGATCTCCCCCTCGCTCACGCGCAAAGGAGGATGATCGACAAGAGCGTCGGCAATTTTTTTCACAAGCGTGGACACATCGGCCAAGTCTTGGCGCGCACTTTGGAGGATGGCGCTTTGCGCAGTGTGCAAAAGGCGCTCGAGCGGCGCGATATGCTCTAGAGAAAAGCGCAAGCCCGCGACATCGCGCGGCGAGGCGTATCCCGTTTCGATGCGCATCATCAAGCGCTCTAAATCGCGCACCTGGCGTAAGTGAGGCAGGATCGCATCGCGCACTTCCGCTTGCGCCAACAGCTCGGCAACGCCCTCTTGGCGCATCTGGATTTGGGAGACATCCATCAGGGGATGCAAGAGCCACTGCTTTAAAAGGCGTGCGCCCATCGGCGTTTCGGTCCTCTCCAAAAAGCTAAATAACGTATGCGCTTCTTCATGCAAGGGATCGAATAGTTCGAGATTCTTTTGCGTCGCCCGATCCAAAAGCATGTAACGCGAAAGCCGCTCGGTGCGCACCTCCTTAATGTGCGCGATGGACAGCCCGAGGTCCTCTTGCACATAGTGCAATACCGCACCTGCGGCATTAATGGCACAGGCCATTCCCTGCAGGCCAAAGCCATCTAAGCTGCGCACGCGGAAGTGGCGCAAAAGAGTCTCGCAGGCATGCTGGTGGTCGAAGTGCCATGCCTGCTTAAAATGCACGCTCAAGGGCAAATAGCCTTTAATCTCTTCGATTAAATCGCTATGCTGCTTCTTCCACCCTTCGGGAAGTAGGAGTTCCTTGGGACTCAAACGGCACAGCGCATCGATAAGCTGCTTTTCGCCCTCGCACTCCATCGCCTTGAAATCCGCCGTAGTCACATCGAGCACGCTCAAGCCGAAAACGCCGTTGAGCTCTGTTGTGCAAGCAAGAAAATTATTCGCTTTGTCCTTGAGCAGGCTAGATGTGATGAGTGTGCCTGGCGTGACAACGCGCACGATTTCTCTTTTGACCAAGCCTTTTACCGAGCGCGCATCTTCCATCTGCTCGGCAATGGCAACGCGCTTCCCCTTTGCAACTAGCTTGTCAATATAGGACTCCGCGGCGTGAAAGGGTACACCTGCCATGGGCACGTCCTGGCGTTTGGTCAAGGTCAAGTCGAGCTCGCACGCAAGCATTACGGCATCTTCATAAAAGGCTTCGTAAAAATCGCCTAAGCGAAAGAGCAAAATGGCGTCGGGCGCCTCTTTTTTACAGGCCATCCATTGCGCCATCATTGGCGATACTTTTTCTTCTTCGAAATGCATGGATTCTTCTTATATTCTTATTTTTAAAAAAATTTAGCCCACCAACGCTTTTTTTTAAGGGCCGCGGGCTTTTGTTCGATGGGCCTTTCTTTAGAGACGGCGTTTTTAAAATGCGCGGATTGGGCACTTACCGCTTCCGAAAAGGATTTGGAGACCGCCTGATGAGAAGCGGAGGAAGAGCTGGACGTTAAAACGCTTTTTGACTCTTCTTCCGGCAATATGAGCGCTTTTTGAATCTGATTGCGACAGCTTTGGCACCACAGCATCAGCACTTGCAAATCCTTGTCCAGCTGCTTGAGCTGATCTATAATTTCCTCTGAGGAGGGCTTCTGCTTGATGGGTTGCAACCGAGAGGGAAGACTAATCGCTTGACTGAGTTCTAATTTCAATTGAAAGCTCTTGATGAGCAGAGGGATCATAACTTTTTTTATGTGGTCGCGCAATTGCGTGAGCGACAAGTCATCTATCGACCCTGCTTGAGAAAACTGTGCATAATGGCCTTCCGCATTAGGAAAGGCGTCCATGGCTTCACTCTCTGGATCAACCATACGTCATTTTCCATTGAAGTTTATCAATTTTAAAGGGTTTTAAAAGAATATGCATTTTATGAAAAGCACTTTTTCCATTGGGAGTATGTAATTAAAATTTTAAAACCCTTGAGTCTTGCGAAGAAATCCCTTATCGCGTATAACATACCACAATGACTATCTCGTATAGGTTTTTTCATGAAAGTGAGAGCATCGATCAAAGCCGACCCTTCTAAAGGGGATAAGATCGTCCGTCGACGTGGCCGCATATATGTGATCAATAAAACGGACCCCAATCGCAAGCAAAGACAAAAAGGCCCAGCCCGCAAAAAGTGAGAATATATGGCGACAAAATCTTCTATTGCAAAACAGAAACGACGCGAAAGAGCGGTTAACCTTAAATGGGAAAAACGCCAACGGTTAAAAAAAATCATTTTAGATTTGAATAAGAGCGAAGAAGAACGGCAGGACGCTAAAATCGCACTTAACAAAATGCCGCGCAACTCCTCCCCTGTGCGACTCCGCAACCGCTGCCAGCTAACAGGTCGCGCCCGCGGATTCCTCAGGAAATTCAAACTCTCCCGCCTTTGCTTCCGCGAAATGGCGAGCAACGGCTTGATCCCCGGCATTACCAAAGCAAGCTGGTAGTTCAGAGAACGTCTCTTAAGCATCGCCTTGAACGATTTCTTCAAGGCGCTTCCAATTTTCCAGTTCCTCGTTCCATACAAAGCTGCTTTTGTGCAACTTTCCGTCATTCCACGCCCTGCTCAGCGCTTCAAAACTCATAGGGCCGTTTTGTTGCCGCTCCGCATCGAGGTAGTACCAGAATTTGCCTATCTGGTTTTCAAAGAGCGCCTGCAAGCGCAAAGAAGGCGGCGTCGGCGCAGCAACAACAGCAGCGGCTGCCGTGGGAGCAACTGCCATCACTCTACGGGGAAGAAGCAGTAGCACAATTAAGGCGATGAGCCCCAGGAATGCTCCTCCAATAAACCAATACGTGGGATTGCGCCCGCGCTTTTTTGCCACGTTGGCGCAGGCAAAACAAACGAGCGCATTGATCAACGCAAGCACTAAATTGAAGAAAAAAGACATAAAACCTATTCAGATAGCTATTGTTAATATTGTACACAAAGATATAATATTTAGTGAATCCTTTGTCGCAAATTGATCAAGGAGTTTTCCTATGCGCGATCCCTTCAAGCAAATAGATACAAAAGAATTAGTACTCCCCGATACCGTCTTTATTCGCGATATCGAGAGCAAAGTTTTTCAATCGATCATTGCCCGGTGCCTGTCGCAAATCGACGGAGTCGAGCCATTGGAAGGCTCCTTATTCGACAGTTTATTGGGGCGTGACAATGCCGACGGAGTAAAAGGAATCCACGTCGAGCAGGACCAAAAAAACCATGCCGTGAACATCCGCGTCGAAATCAACATCGATTACGGTATTCCCATTCCGGACAAGGCAGAAGAGATCCAAGCCAAGATCGTGGAAGATGTCAGCCGTTTAACAGCCCTGCACGTGGGCTGCGTGCATATCATCTTCAAGAATTTGATTGCCCCCAAGGAGAATGTGGAAACCGCGTTGGAAAAGCAGCTCTCGCGCGTCAAACACATGTCCCCCCTGGACAAATACGACGATAACCTCTGATGAACCAAACATGCGCTCAAGCCAGCTTCTCTTTTCCGCCGTGCAATTTATCTTCACCCTCCTCGTTTTATTAGTGGGAGGGTTTTTCATTGGGCTGCATTACGCGCCGCACTTGCGCTTTGCGGTAGCCCAATTTTTCATTGCGCACGCGGAGAGCTTTATTGCCATCGGCATGTCCGTAATGGGATGCGGCGCGTTTCTCCTCATCGGCTTTTACGCCATGAACCGCGGCTCCTACTTGCACTTCCACATCCCTGCGAAGAATTCCGAAGTGGAGGCCGCAGTGATCCGCGGCTATATTAAAAAATACTGGAAAGGGCAATTTCCCGAAAATGACTTGCTCGCGGATGTGCACATGCGCACAGGGAAAAAGCTCGAAATTGCCTTAGAGATGCCTCCCTTAAAAGAGAGCGATTGCGTTACCCTCCTCAAAAAGGTAGAAAAAGAGCTCTCCCAGCTCCTCGTGCAATCCCTCGGCTACCAAAAAGACTTCCTCCTCACCGTATTAGTAAAATGAAATTTGTGAAATATTTACTTAGCGCAAAGCTATCCTGTTAAAAAGTTGCACAATTTTGGGCGATGCAGTATATTTTTGGATGATTTTTTTAAAATAGGATCCTACAATGAAACGAACCTACCAACCTAGTAAAAGAAAGCGCCAAACCACATGTGGATTTCGCAAGAGAATGAAGACGAAAGACGGCCGCAAGATTCTGAACAGAAGACGGCGCATCGCTCGCAAACGTCTCAGCGTGTAAAGAAAAAATTCCCTAAATCTGCAAGAGTTTTGCGCAGATCGCATTTCTCGCATCTTATGAAACAGGGGCGCCACATTTCGGGCTGTGAAATCCGCGTAGATTACCGGAGGCAATCCAAAAGTCTCTCGCCTAAGTTGGGGATCACCGTCTCCAGGCGCTATGGCAAGGCACATGAGCGCAATCGCTTTAAGAGGGTGGTGCGTGAAGCCTTTCGCGAGCTATATCGTTCACTGCCGCAAGATTTAGAATTGCACGTCTCTCCCAAAAAGCAGCGCCCCGATCTGACAATGGGGGCTATTTTATTGGACTTAAAAGGTCTTCTTGAAAAAATCATATGACCCTCAACCCTTCTCAAAAAAAAGCTGTACTTGCCACAGAAGGGCGCGTTTTGATTTTGGCGGGGGCGGGCAGCGGCAAAACGAGCGTGCTGACCCATCGCATTGCCCATCTGCTCCAAAACAAGCAAGTGCCCGCAAGCTGCATCTTAGGATTGACTTTTACCAACAAGGCCGCAGAGGAGATGCGCGAAAGAGTGCGCCGCCTGCTCGATGAAAAAAACGTCAAAGGAATGATGCTATGCACATTCCACAGCTTTTGCATGCAGGTTTTGCGTAAGGAAATCCACCATTTGGGTTATACGCGGAATTTTAGCCTGTACGATGAAAAGGACGTGCGACGCTTAAGCCAGCAGCTAGCCCGCCACCTGCTCGAACACGAGGGGGAGCTGCCTTCGCTAGAGCGCACTTTGAACAAAATCTCTCAGGCCAAGAACAAGGGCGTAGCCCCTGAAGCGCTTAAAGATAGCAAAGAGGGCTGGCACGATGCATTCTCCGCTTCGCTCTTCGAGCGCTTGAAGACCTGCATGCGCGCATATAATGCTGTCGATTTTGACAGCCTTCTCTCTCTGACAGTGGAGCTATTTCAGACCTTTCCCGCAATTCTCGAGCGCTATCAAGAGCGCTTTAGATACATCCTGATCGATGAGTATCAGGACACCAATCCCGTTCAGTACCTGCTCGCTCAGCTGCTCGCGGCAAAACACGGCAATCTCTGCGTCGTCGGCGATGACGATCAATCGATTTACGGCTGGCGCGGATCTGAAATCAAAAATATCCTGAATTTTGAGGCCCAAACAATCATTAAGCTGGAGCAAAACTACCGCTCGACGCCCGCCATTCTCCGCGCTGCCAATGCGGTGATTGCGCATAACAAAGAGCGCCATGAAAAAAATCTCTGGTCTGCCACGGAGCACTCTGAACCCATCGTGTTGTTTCACGCGCCAACAGATGCTGAAGAAGCAACATCTGTCGTACAGCGCATGATCAAGCTGAAAAGGGAAAAAGATATTCCCTGGAAGGAGATGGCCATACTCTACCGCTCGAATATTTTATCGCGCCCCTTTGAAATGGCCCTGATGCAGGCGGTATGGGAGAAAAAGGGCGCATGGGTGCGCGGAATCCCCTACGAAATTTTCGGCGGCACGGAGTTTAATGAGCGCGCGGAGATCAAAGATCTCATGGCCTATATGCGTGCCATCAGCAATCCGTTGGATCAAGAAGCCCTCTTGCGCATTATCAACGTCCCCAGGCGCGGCATTTCCGATGCCACACTGGACAAACTCACGCAACACAATCGCCAAAAGCAGATGCCGCTATGGGATTTGTTATGCGAAATCGCATCGCCTCTCTCCTGTGAAATCAAAAACAGTCTCTCTACGGCAGCCATCGCCGGGATCCGCTCTATTGTAGAGATCCTAAACGACGCGCAGCGCAAATTCCAACAGAGGCCTTTATTCACCGCTCTGCAATGGTTAGTGAGCGCGATAGATTACGAAAGGGCAATTATAGAAGATGTCAAAACGGAAAAAATGCGCGATTTTAAACGCGAGAACGTCAGCCAATGTGTGGACGCCCTCTCGGCTTACGAAGAGCAGATGCAGGCACAAGGACAACAAGAGGAGATCTGCCTGCCGCATTTTCTCAGTACGACCCTTCTTGATCAACGCGCTTTTCCTCAAAGAGATAAACAGCAGCGAGAAGACAGGGTCAACGTGATGACATTCCACAGCGCCAAGGGCCTAGAATTTACCGCCTGCTTTCTCGTCGGACTCGAGGATCACATCATCCCCCATGAAAAAAGCGTCCTGGAAACAGGCATCGAAGAAGAGAGAAGGCTGATGTACGTCGCCTTGACGCGCGCCAAGCGCCATCTCACGCTGAGCATGGCCAGAAATCGTAAAAAAATGGGTAAAGATATCGCCACAAACCCGTCGCGCTTTCTCTTCGAGATCCCTAAAGAGTTACTCCACATCTCCTCGTGGAATAGTATTTAAAAGTGGTTTGATGCCGCCGTAGTGCTTGATGTAGGCCTTTCCGGCGCCGCCGAGCCAGTGATGAATCGTAGGGTTCAGATGCAGGCCTTTAGAAAACCACCAATTATAATGCTCGGGAAGCTCGGCGACGGGAACTTCCATTTCTTGAATCAAAGCGGAGAGAAGCGCATCGTCTGACCAAAAACAGTCGTTCCGCGTCAGGGCGTCTTGAGCCCATCTGCGAATGATTTCAGTGCCATGCATAAACACGATCACCCCTCCGTTGAACTTCACCTCTTCGCGCAGCTCACGCACAAGGGCAATGGGAGTGTCCTTACTGCAGTAGGAAAAGATCTCGCTCAAGGGACCTAAAACCTCGCAGTCCAAATCCAGCCACAGCGTCTTTTCATACGGAGAATGCAAAAGGGCAAAGGGCTTTTTGAACCAGTGCCTGCGGCAAGGCCACAGCGTTTTGCCGTAAAATCCCTCCCAGGTGCGCACGCGCTCCAGATCGATCTCTTCGCGCATCGAGACAAAGGAGTCATCGCGATCGAGAAGGACGCTCTCTCCCCTTTCTCTGCAAAAACTACGTCCCTGATCGCTCATGCCGAAGTCGACAAAAGTCACGGGAAACGCGTTGTGCTCCGCGTAGCGCTCCCACCACCAGGGCAAAAGCCATTCCTGCCCGGCATCGGACCCGCAGAGAATTCCCAAAGGTTGTTGCGCTTGTCTAGTCCAATAGACCTCTTTCATCCTTCTCCGATTATAATCCCAGACCTTAAGGCCTGGGTTCACTTCATAGGCGCGATTGCATGTACTCAATTGAAGCGGCAATGCCCTCCCTCATATCTTGCGGGGCATGCGCTTGAGCCCTGCGGGCAAATTCGAGGGCATTTCCATACCGGTCTAGACCAGCGAGATAATGGGCGATCTCCATTTCCGCCCTCCAGGCGTTATCTTTATCTTTTTTCTCATAGCGCTTTAAATACTGCATCAGAGGCTGAAGAATTTTTTCCGGACTCTTCCTTCCCTTGAGCGCGACGCGTTTGTGAAAATCCGCCATCGCTAGTTTGAAATGCACGCCCAAGCGGTTGTGAGGATCGCGCTGAATCAACTGATGGCGGCATTCCCTAACCGATCTACTTTTCAAGGAATGCTCTTCAAGCAATGCCTGGTACTTTTCCAAAAGCAAGGCGATATCCGGATTTTCTCGAATCCCCCTGTCTAAAATAATTTTTTTAAACTCTTTGCAGGAGAGCTGCTGCGCTTTATGGTACAACTCCAACCAATTTTTTGGTTTCCCCTCCTCTTTTGTAAGCACCCGGCAGATGGTCCTAAAATCCGCAACGAGGTCACTTACGCACTCCGCATAGGCCGCAGCTTCCAACGACAGGTAGCCCAGGCGGGCAAACTCCCTGGCCTTAGGATCAAGAAGAAGCAGGGTCGGGCATTGCTCGATGGCAAACTTTTCGCGCAGCGCCGTTTCTTCTGCCTCGCCCTCCGCATGCAGAGTGTAAAAGCACACTAGAGCGCGCTGCTCCAAAACTTGGGAAAAATCGAGATTTTCCAACACCTCGCGCAATAAAGCAGACCAAGGGCAGTCCGCCTTGATAAAGGCGAGCAGAATGGGTTGATTTTGCTCCTGAGCCTTTTCTTTAATCGCCGCTTCTTCTTCCCTCCAATTGAGCAAGGGCAAAGTATTGGCCTGCGCCAAGCCGGCCAAGAGAAAGAAGAGGATTGAGAAAATCGTCCGCATAGGTCTATGATCTAAGTGTCATCATTCTTCTATAAAAAATGTTTTTATTTCCTCCTACAGTTATTTTGAGGCATAGAAAAGAAAATTTAAAAAAGTGCAGCCTTAGAGGACTCGAACAGAGATCTGATCTTCGCTTTTTTACCTATCCCACCGCTGCGCTGCCCTCTTTTTCCAATTATCTATTGCTCGCCATGGACGCCCCTGTGCTTAAAGCTGGCGACTGCTTTCGGGGCATATTCTTGATCGATGGCACATGGAAATACGCGGAAACAATGTACCGTCAGCTACCCCAACCCCATCTCTTTGAAAAGCGCAGCTTGCCCGGCTGCTTTCATACCGCCTACCCCAGGCGCCAAGAAGATTGCGCCGATCCAGACCGCGGGCTGGCCTCGGTGGAAGCCCTGTGCGTGGCCTATTGCCTATTGGGCAGAGACGGCATAGCCCTGCTCGATCATTACCATTGGAAAGAAAATTTCTTAAATAAAAATAGTTTATCCTTCCGCTCTCTTTGCGACGACCTTGACTTGTTTAAAAAAATGCAATAATCTTAAGGGCGATTTAGGAAAGCGATACAGTGACACAGAAAACTTACGCGTTTGAAGAGCATGGTCTTTCAATAAAGCAGATCGATCTCGATGCACTCTATGTGATGGAAAAATTGCGCGCCGCCGGTTTTACCGCTTATTTGGTGGGCGGAAGCGTACGCGATCTGCTACTGCAGCAAAAGCCTAAAGATTATGACATCTCGACCTCCGCCGAACCAGAGGAAATTAGAAAAATTTTTAGGAACTGCATTCTCATCGGGAGGCGCTTCCGTCTTGCGCATATTCGCTTTGGCAAAAAAACGCTCGAAGTATCCACCTTTCGCGCCGGGGACACAGAAAGCGAAGAGCTGATTCTCCGCGACAACGTCTGGGGAACGCCGGAAGAGGACGCCATGCGCCGCGACTTTACGATGAATGGGCTGTTTTACGACGCCGCCAATCAATCGATTATCGATTATGTCGGAGGCTATCCCGATATTCAAAAAAAACTCCTGCGCACCATAGGGCAATCCTATATGCGTTTTAAACAAGACCCCGTGCGCATGCTTCGCCTGTTGAAGTTTCAAGCACGTTTTGGCTTCGAGGTCGATCCCTCCTCGCAAATCGCACTGCTGGAATGCCGATCGGAAATTGTCAAAAGCGCGCCCGCGCGCGTTTTAGAAGAGCTCTTGCGCATGCTCGAATCTGCAGCTTCGGAAAAATTCTTTAGGCTGCTCACCGATCACGGATTTCTGCATTTGCTGACGCCCGCTTTTGGGGAATACATGGAATCCCCCGATGGTGAAGAGGTGCTGTCGTATCTAAAAGAGATCGATACGACGTTTCATGAAGCGCATCGCTCTCCCCTCGATCGCTCTATTCTTCTGGCCTGTTTGATTTTCCCCATCGTCGAAAAGCACTTGCAAACGCGTTTTGCCGAGCGCGAGAAATTCCCCCATTTAGGAGAAATTTATATAGAAATACAAGAAAAAATTGACGAGGCCTTCCGCCCTTTTTTGCAACTGCCCCGCCGCTTGCGCATGTGCCTCTCCTCTATCCTCACCGCGCAGTATCGCTTTACTCCCTTGGATAAAAGGAAAAAACAGCGCATCCGCATACCCAACGATCCTGACTTTGACAACGCTTTGAAATTCTTCGAAGTACGCACCTGCCTAGAGCCCGGGCTGCAAAAAATCTGGGAGGAGTGGAACGCCCACTTTACGCCCAAAGAAAAGCCTCTCACTTCTCCGCGCAAAAGAAGGCGGCGCAGGTATGCGTGATTCGCAGCGCTTTAAAAGCATTGCCACGCATTCCGATATTTCCTTAAGCTTTATAGGACCCGATCTGCAGGAAGGGCCGCTTCCCGCGCTTTTCTATTTTGCGCTCTCGGCCCACGAGAGTCTAGGCGTCGATCCCTATAATCAACCCGTCGTTTACCTTTCCCAACTTCCCTTGCGCATTTTTTCCATCGACCTTCCCTTCCACGGCGAGGGGCTGTCTGCCAAAGAGGCTTTAAAGCACTGGGCGGAAAACTTCCACCGGGGAAAAGACCTCCTCAGCGCATGCGTAGAGCGCTCGGCATCTATTCTCGAAGAGCTGATAGCCAAACACATCATCGCGCCCCAGCGTTGCGCGGTGGCCGGCTTATCGCGCGGCGCTCTTATTGCTACGCACGTCGCGGCGCGCTGCAAAGAGGTGCGCTGGATATTGGGCTTTGCGCCTTTGACAAAGCTCAGCTACTCCAAAGACTTTCGCGAAATAAAAAATGATCCCTCTATCGATGCTCTCAGCATCGAGCACTTGACCCCATTGCTCACCCATCGCATCGTGCGCTTTTATATCGGCAACTGTGATCAGCTCGTCAGTACTCGCTACTGCTTCGACTTCATCGAAAAGCTCGCTAAAGAGATGCGTGCAGCGCACATCCACTCCCCTTCCGCTGAGCTTTTTATCAAACCCTCCATCGGATTTCAAGGCCATGGCACTTCCAAACAGACTTTTCACGAGGGGGCGCAATGGCTCGCCGAACAGTTAGGTATCATCGATGTCCACTGATCTTTTCGTCTTCGCGGGAGAAAAAAGCGCCGATCTACATGGAGAAGGCGTTTTGCGCGCCTTAAAAGAGCATCTTCCCTCCTTACGCATTGCAGGAGTCGGCGGACCTAAAATGCGCTGTGTGGGAATGGAGTGCGTTTTAAAAATGGAAGACTTTCAGGTCATGGGATTCATCGACGTCTTTCTCTCCCTGCCCTCTCTCGTGAGCCACTTTTATGCGATTTTAGATGCCATTAAGCGCTTAAATCCGCAAGTCGTTCTCACTATCGATTACCCCGGTTTTAACCTTAGGCTAGCACGCGCGCTCAGAAAAAGAGGATTTAAGGGGAAAATATGCCATTACATATGCCCTTCCGTGTGGGCATGGGGAAAAAAGCGCATCCCTATTCTCGTGGAAAATTTCGATCTTCTCCTCACTATTTTACCGTTTGAAAAACAGATTTTCGCAAATACCCCTCTGCACGTGGAATATGTGGGACATCCCCTTATTGCCAAGATCCGCGACTATGCATATAAACCCCTCTCTTTCCCCACTGAAAAAAAGATTCTAGCGCTCTTTCCGGGAAGCCGGAAAAAAGAGATCGAACGCAATCTCCCTCTGCAATTGCAAGTTGCCCGCAAACTTTCGGACTTTCACATCGCCCTTTCGCTCTCCGATGAGCGCTTTGCTCCTCTGATTCACTCTATTATTTCTCAAGCAGAGGGAGAACAAATCAGCTTGATCCCCGCCGATTACACCTATGAACTCATGCGCGCAGCGCACGCAGCAATTGCCAAGTCAGGAACCGTTACGCTCGAGCTGGCCCTGCACGAGACGCCTACCGCGGTCACTTATGGAATTGGCGCGCTCGATCTGTTCATTGCAAAAGACCTACTGCGCATCCGCCTTCCCTACTACTGCTTAGTCAACATCATTGCGCAGGACGAAGTCTTTACCGAATTTATAGGGCCCCACTTCACAGAAGAAAATCTTTTGGCCCACATGCATAGCCTGCTGCTCCCTTCACATTATGCACGCTGCCAAGAGCACTGCCAGCACGTGCGCGCGCTTCTGGGAGACAAAGACGCATCTCGGGAAGCTGCATATCAATTACAACATTTTTTATCTCCATGATGCATCATGGAGATAAATTCTCTGTGTGCTCTGTGCTCTCTGTGGGAAAAAACTAATAAGTCTTTGCTTATAGCGCTTGTATGATTTTTTACCACAGAGAGCACAGAGCACACAGAGAAAAATATCATCTCCTCTTACTTTGAAAGAACCTGTTTTAATTCTTCTTTTAGCGCGACGTTTTCTCCCTTTTTCTTTTCTGCAAAGTAGTCGACCGCTAAAGGAATGCTAACCTCTTCAGTGATCACCGCGCCTCCGATGTCCTCGATAATGGCGCGTAAATGAGCCAAAGCGCGCGCGCCTCCGCGTCTTCCAGGAGAAGCGCTCATAATGCCAATTCTCTTGCCCTTAAACACATCTCCACGTGCAGAAGCGCCTTGCTCACTTCGAGAAACCCAATCTAAGGTGTTTTTCAGCAGCGCGGGAATAGACGCGTTGTATTCGGGAGTGGCGATGAGGATCGCATCGCTTTGAATCATCAGCGCGCGCAGGCGTTTGGCACTCTCTGGCATCCCCTGCTCCTTTTCAAAATCGGCATTGTAAATAGGCAGCGCGTAATCGCTGAGATCGATCACAGTCACTTGCGCCCCGAACTGCTGGCGCGCCATTTCCGCCGCTTGGTTAATCAGCTTTTTGTTAAACGAATCCTTTCTTGTGCTTCCAGCAAAAGCTAAAATTTTCACCTGTGCATTTAAAGAAACAAACTCGCCGAAAAGTGCCAAAAGTAGCGACGTTAAAATTGTTTTCATTCGATATCCCTCCAACCAGTCTCATCAAAATATTTGCAAAACCTGCTTTTTATAACAAATTTGTGGATGCGGTCATAGATTGAACCTAGCATTTTGGTCACTCTCTACATATTAGAACAGAGCCCAAACTCATGTCAACATCATCGAAATCTTTGAATAATTTTATATTTACGGCTTGATTACTTGCCGAGTTCGTCTATTCCTTCTAAATTCCAGGCAGCAATACAATCCCCTTCTTCATCCATTAGATGCATAGGAATGCCAAACTTTGGCGTAAAACTCTCGTAAAATGCAGCCCTTATCTTTTCTGGCAATTCATCACCACCTGCATAATAAGCTAACTCCAAGGGCATTTTTAAGGCATGGGCTTTGCTCATAGCTGTTAGTAAAAGTTGCGTTCCCAAGCCGCTTTTTTTGAAATGAGAGTCGATGGCAAGAGAAATGATGTAGTAATTTGAAATAATGAGCTCTTCATTAGTATCTTGTTGTAGAATTTGGGCCATTAGAAATCCGATGATTTGTTTTCCTGCCGTTACTAATAGAGCATTTTCTAGATGCAACACATCATCTGGCAGAGAGCTTTTTTCGTAATATTCTTTTGTGAGATAGCGATCTTTACTTAGAAGATACAATTCTTGCTGTGCTATTCGCTTTACAGCAGAATTTATCTCTTCTCGACTAAGTCCACTTCGGCGTGTCCTCGCATCAGCACGCAAATGACCGAATTTGAACGCTTGCTGGGAGGCGGGCTGCTCAGGCATGCTCATTTTCCCACTTCGTGAGTCCCTATTCGCACGTCACTTCGCAGAGCGAACAGTACTAGATGCATCTTTAACTTCGCCCTGCGATACGACGCGAGAAGGGACCCGCACCGCCAGGTGTGGAAAGTGAGCACGCTGAGCAGCCCGATGCTTCAGATTCGCACAGCAAAATCGCAGCACAGGAGAGCCCACACGACACGTCGTCAGACGTGCGGTGGGGCGTGGGGGGATTCAGTGCTCTGCACGGCCCCCCGACGAGCACGTGACCTTTTGCAAAGCGAGGTGAAGCCCAAGGTGGCTGCGGAGACTTAGCGAAGAGCCAGTGGCTCTTCGATTAGCAAAGCAGGGAGGGATGCCGTAGGACATCTCATCCGACATGTCAATGGAGGCGTTACCTAAGAGACGTTCTCTGAATTTGCAAACAGTGCATCGTAATGGGGCCGATAGGGGTTAAAATTTTGTCTGTGGGCAGTGCGCCAAAAATCTTTATAAAAGCGCGCACCGTCGAAGGGCTGGTAAAGACAATCTCATCAAAATCCCGCAGATGGGGCAGCGGCCCCTTGCGCTGTACATGGGTATCATAGAGATCGCAAACAAAATAGGCGACTTTTCTTTTATCGAGATACTTTGTGAGAAGAGACCGCGATAGCGAAGAGCGGGGAAGCAGAAAATAGGCATCATCTGCAAGCGGTATCTGTTCTAGTAGATGCGCGATGCCCTCTTGCGTCTCTTGTGAAGCGATGTAATCGGGATCTTTTCCCAAATGAGAAGCTAAAGATGCAGCGGTTGCTCTTCCAATGGCGATCCACACGGGTTTAGCAAAGGTGGGCAAATAGTTAAAAAAAATGCGCACGGCATTTTTGCTCGTAAAGAGAATGTGCGTATAGCGATGGAGTTGGGCGTAAGCTCTTTGCACGTCGGGATGGCTCATCGGACGTGGGGCGATGGAAATGATGGGATAATGCGTCAGCTGGACGTCTTTTGTTTTCTGCAAAAAGTTTTCGGGATCGGTTCCCAAATAGAGAATCCGTCTCATCGCGTATCTATACAGGCAAATAGCTGTTGCATCTGCTCATCTTCCTCTCTGGCGAGTACGGCCAGACGACCTTGCCACAAGGCTGTCTCCCCAGGCAAGCGCAACCGATTGCGGTGCGTCCATCCTAAACGGATCAACGCCGCTTCTGCCACGACAAGCCCGTCTAATTGCCTACAATCCAGTTGCGCAAGACGTTGATCGATCGGGCCGCGAATGTCTACGCAGCGCAAATCAGGACGCAAGGCCAAAACAGCACTTTCGCGCCGCTGGCTGGAGGTTCCCACACGCGCATGTAATGGTAGGGTCTCTAGAGTTTCGTTTTCGCGCAAGACAAGGGTATCGCCGCTATCGACGCCTCGCGTGAGGGCGGAAAGTCGCAGCCCTGCAGGGAGCGGGTCGGGAAGGTCTTTGGCGGAGTGTACGCTGATGCGACAAGCGTAGCTGAGCTGCAGCTCATCGATTTCCCGCGTGAAAAAATCGGTTTTGTCCAAGGTGCGAAGCGAGGTAGAAAGCTCGCGATCGCCGAAGGTCTGCACCCAGATCGGGTCAAAAACGATGTGCGGATAATGCTGTGTAATTTCGGCATAGACTTCTTGAACTTGCGCGCGGGAAAGCAAAGAATCGCGCGCGGCAACTTTAACAGAACTAGAGCCTTGCGTCAGATCATTTCGATATAAGCCCACGGATAGCGTCCTCCACCACATCGACGCCGATCAGTGCGATCTTTTTCGCAAGCTCGCTAGAGAGGCCTTTGTTATTGCGCTTGGGTAAAAAGCAACGCTTAAAGCCCATGTGAATCGCTTCGCGAATGCGATTTTCTATGCGGGGAACGCCGCGCACTTCGCCCCCTAACCCCACCTCGCCAATCACGCACGTTTCGGGGTCGATGGGCTTGTTGCAAAAAGACGACGCGATGGCGATAATCACACCCAAATCAATGGCCGGCTCAGAAATTTTCAATCCTCCCGCGACAGAGACGAAGACATCGCAATGGTGCAGCTGATACCCCATGCGTTTTTCTAAAACGGCGAGTAAAAGGGAGAGGCGGTTGGAGTCGAGTCCCGTCGATTTGCGCGTGGAGGTGGAAAAAGCCGACGCCGCGACGAGCGCCTGGATTTCCACGAGAAGCGCGCGCGTCCCCTCGATGGTTGGAATGATGACGGAACCTGCAATGTCCTTTGTCCTCTCCTCCAAAAACAAGACGGAGGGGTTGCTGACCTCAGCCAATCCCTGTCCTCCCATTTGAAAGAGGGCGATGTCATCGGTAGGGCCGAAGCGATTTTTAACAGAGCGCATCAGGCGATACCCATGCTGCTTGTCACCTTCGAAATCGAGCACCGTGTCGACGATGTGCTCGAGCACTCTGGGCCCTGCGATCTCTCCTGTCTTGGTGACGTGTCCGATCAAAAAAGTGGAGATGCCCAAACCTTTGGCCAAATGCATAAATTCCGTGGCCAGCTCGCGCACTTGGCTCACGGAGCCAGGCGATGAGGGTATTTCGCCTTTATAGAGGATTTGAATGGAGTCCACGATCATCGCGTTGGGCTTTAGCCTATCGATGTGCACTTTAATATTCGAAAAGAGCGTTTCGCTTAGCAAGTAGAGGTTATCGTGTCCCACCGATAAGCGCTGCGCGCGTAAGGAGGTCTGCTCCA
The DNA here is from genome assembly GCA_036493355.1 of Rhabdochlamydiaceae bacterium. Taxonomy (GTDB): domain Bacteria; phylum Chlamydiota; class Chlamydiia; order Chlamydiales; family Rhabdochlamydiaceae; genus JABDFI01. The sequence continues at coordinate 23,676 of DASXPV010000082.1, read as the reverse complement.
CGGACTCCTCCCCGCAAATATAAAGTACGGTAAGCCCTTGCTGCGCGAGCCTATGCGCCAGCTGCAGCATCAGGGTCGACTTGCCGATCCCCGGATCGCCCCCGATCAAAGTGAGAGAGCCGGAAACTATTCCGCCTCCCAGCAAGCGGTCAAATTCGGTCATTTGCGTACTGATGCGAGGACACGCCGACACATCGATTTCTTTGATCCGCCTTGGCTGCGCGCTTTCGCGCAAGGCAGGTTTAAAGCGCTCGAGCTTGTCGACGATCTCTATCTCCTGCTCAAACGTGTTCCATTTCTGGCATACCGAGCAGTTCCCCGTCCATCTGGGCTGCTTATGACCGCACTCATTGCAGCTCCATAACGTCTTTTGTTTACCCATGGACGATCACTCCAAGATTGCGCAGCGCATCTTCCGCTGCAGATTGAGCCGCTTCTTTCTTGGAAGACCCCGTGCCCTCTCCCACCTGGCGCTCTTCAATGAGCGCAATGACGTGAAATACCTTGCTGTGATCCGGCCCGATCTCTTTTATCACTTTATAGACCGGAGGCTTTTGATATTTTTTTTGCGAATAATCCTGCAATTCCGCCTTCCAATTGCGTATCGGTGTGCTCAGGTGCGCCTGTATATCTTTTTCAAAGTGATCGAAGAAGAAAATTTTGGCCTTTTCTAATCCCCCGTCCAAGTAAATAGCGCCGATCAAGGCTTCGAAGAGATCTGCGAGGATTGTCTCGCGCCCCCTGCCATCGTTCATGCTCTCGCCGCGCCCTAGCAAAACAAACTCGGCGATGTTGAGCTTTTGCAGCATCTGCACACAGCTACCCGCTTCTACGATTTGAGAGCGCAAATGCGAAAGATGCCCTTCCGTTTCAATAGGCAGCTCGGCATAAAGGTAATCAGAAATGATCAGCCCAAATACGGAATCTCCCAGAAATTCCAGGCGCTCATTGTGCTGATCGACGATGTGGCGGTGTTCGTTGAAAAAGGAGCGATGCACGAACGCGAGCTTTAAAAGATTTTTATCAAAAAAAGTGTATTTAATTCTTTCTTCGACAAGTGAAGCTTGAGCTAAGAGTTTCTCGACAGGATTCATAACATTCCCTATTATGATCCTATTTTGAAATTCTAAACAATTGCTTTTTGTCTCCATGGCCAAGCTAAACCCCTCATTTTTGCAGCTAAAAAGCGAATATATTTTTGCGATTATCGATGCAAAGCTTATAGAGTTGAAAAAAAATTTACCAGCAGCCTCCTGGATCAATTTGAGCATCGGCGATATCGCTCTGCCTTTAGCACCTCGCATCGTCAAAGCCATTGCTGATGCTGCAGAAGAAATGAGCACAAGCCAGGGGTTAAAAGGATACGCCCCGACATATGGCTATGGCTTTTTGCGCCAAGCGATTGCCGAGAATGAATATAAAGAGTTTTCCCTCTCTCCTGAAGAAATTTTTGTCTCAGATGGGACCAATAGCGATGCGGTGAATATTCTCGAGCTGTTTCATCCCTCCTGCGTTATCGGCATTCCCAATCCCAGCTACCCCGCTTACCTCAACTCGAGCATTATCGCCGGAAGAAAAAAAATATGCCTGTTGCCCTGCCTGGAAAAAAACCTTTTCGCCCCCCAGCCTCCTAAAAAGCACTGCGATATTATTTATGTTTGTACTCCTAGCAATCCTACCGGCCTCGCATTGACGCGGAAAGATTTACAGGCATGGGTAGATTATGCCCTCAAACAGCGGGCAATTCTGTGCATCGACGCTGCCTATAACGCCTTTATTACTTCGGTCGATGTACCCAAGAGCATCTATGAAATTCCGGGGGCCAAAGAATGCGCCGTCGAATTCAAGAGCTTTTCCAAATCCGCGGGATTTACGGGGTTGCGCTGCGCCTATGTGGTCATTCCCAAAACCGTACGGGTCCTTTTAGACAATAGCGACTATCCCCTCCATAACGCATGGGCAAAAAGGCAGGACATCAAATTCAACGGAGTCGCCTATCCCATACAACGCGGTGCTCAAGCCGCTTTATCTCCAGAGGGATTGGCAGAGACGCGCGAGCAAGTGCGTTTTTATCTTTCTATGGCGGGGCAAATCAAAGATGGATTGAAAGACCTTGGCCATACATGCTGGGGGGGAGAAGATTGTCCTTACATCTGGTGGAAAGTCCCTGAGGGTTTTACCTCATGGGAGTTCTTCGACCATCTACTATCATCGTGCCAGCTCATCGCCATGCCCGGCGTAGGATTTGGCCCGCTGGGCGAAGGCTATGTGCGCCTTTCCGCCTTTTCGCGCCAAGACAAAGTCTCGTTAGCCCTCGAAAGAATTCGAAAAGGAATTTAATGCGTTTTCTTTATTCCCCTAACCAGCGCGAGTTTTTTTATAAAAACCGCTTCATTGAATTTGAAGAGCTGCTCTCTAAAGATCAAGTAGCCCAGCTCAATAAAGAAATCGATGAGCTTATGGCCATGCGCTTGCACATCTCGCTGACGCAAGTAGAAAAAATGCCATCCTTAACGCTGTTTAGGGCTGGACACGACCTGTGGCGCAACGCACCGGGCATTCGCAATGCCACCCAAAAGCTATCCTTTGCGCAAATCGCCTCTGAACTCTTTGGCGCCTCCCCTTTGCGCATTGCGTTCGACCAATACTTTTGCATCTATCCCCCATGCGATCCCTTTTTTAACAAAGCTTTTTCCTTGAACGAAATCTCCTGCATTAAGCCGCTTGCAGGTGCTATTCTTTTCCTTTTGGAAGATCTCTCCCAACCCCTGCCGCCTCTTCCTCACGCAGCGGGAAATGTCCTTTTTATCTCTCCGGAACTTCACCTACCCTGGGACACCCTGTTTCAAGCACCGCGATTGCGCTTTCTACTCGTGGCTTTTGCGCCTGAAAAGAGCTTTTACCGTCATGAGCCCAACGATTATCACTGCCCCGCGCTAAAAAAATGGGGATACGTCTACAACGACAAGCTCCAGCAATCTCTGCATCCCTTTGTGTACGGGAAAAAATAATCATTGTCATTTTTATATTTAAATGTGTTAATAATTTTTTTATCTCCTCTTTTGCAAGGTTTCATCCATGTCCAAACAGGCTTTTGTAGATCCGCTCCTAGCGCTGGCCCCGAGTTTACCGCTAACTCCCGCTTCGCTTTTGTGGAAAGAGCAAAAACTCGTGAATTTCTCTTCACATGATTATCTTGGGCTATCTCAACATGCCGAGATGCGCAAAAATGCGATCAAGTACCTTTTGCACTACGGAACGGGCATTTGCCATCCGGAGATAAAGAACGGCTATTTGGAATGCCAAAGAAATGTGGAAGAAAAATGTGCCGAAGCCCTAGGCGTGCGCTGCATCGAACTGTTTTCCACCCGCTCTTTAGCATTGAGCGCGCTTTTACAGCAGTTCTTCGATGCGCGCACCGCGCTCTTTATGGATGCTGCTTGCCAAGCGCCGCTTATGCAGTGGGAAGGATCTCTCCAGCTCTTTGCCCATCGCAATCTCAACGCTCTCGATACGCAGCTATCCACTTGCTCGCAACACAAGCGCCTGATATTTAGCGAATCCCTCTTTGGGACTACGGGACATAGCACGGACATCGACGCGCTAATTCTTCTAGCAAAAAAACACAATGCCTACCTGCTCATCGACGATACTTTTGCCTTCGGCGTCAAAGGAAAACAGGGATTTGGCCTAGCCTCTCAATGCGAAGGAATCGACTTTGTCCTCTGCGGACTCGACTGCGGCGCTGGAGCAAGCGGGGCGTTTATTTCCTGTCCCTATCGTATCAAGGATCTCTCTCTCCCTCGCGAATACGCACTGAGCTTTTCCTCTTTGGGCGCGATAGAGGCCGCTTTGGAATTAATCCCCACCTTCGAGGGCGAGCGCATGCAGCTCGAGCAGCGCGCACATTGGATCCGCGGGCAGCTCAAAGCCGCCGGAATCCCCTTGGCGCAAAGCTCGTCCCATCTCATCGCACTCGCGTGCAGTAGCCTGGAAGAAGCGCATCACCTATGGAAGCGCTTTCTCGACGACCAATTGCTTTCCGAAATCCACTGCGTCCAGCAGCAGGCCTATCTGGTGTTCGCAATTAACACCCATCACAATCCCGAAGAACTCTCCCTGCTCACCCAATCCTTCCAGAAGCAATAGATGGATTTTTTCTCCGCAAACCGGTAATATATTCAGCTTTTTCGGGAGATTTTATGGCCATGGCAACCGCAAGGCGAGCAAGTGTAGACCTTTCTTTAATCACAAAGGACCCATTCCATGAACAGAATGAGGTCAACGCGCTTTTAAACAGCAGCACAACTTCCGATAGCGAAGATACTCCAGATACTCCTCTTGATCGACTACAACAATTAGCTTTGACTAGGGAGATCAAAAGTGATATTATGCTTACCTTTAAAGCAGTTGCCAGAAAGCTCCCCGTCAACATCCCAAAGAAAACTGTAAAGGATACGCCCCCGCTCGCATTACATCGCGTCACAGAATCCACAATATGCGAGATCGCGCATCGCTGTTTCAAGCGCATTTTCTGCTGCTAGAATCCAGAGTAATTATACCATTTACAAAATGGAAGGCGAGTTTTCCCATTCGCTGACTGCTTCTTTGGCGCGCGCGATGCACTGATCGACAGTAACGCCGGAGAGGTAATTGCCCGCGAGAAAACAGCGCGGCAGACGCTTAGAAAACTCGGCTCTCAAATTCGCCATCTTGTCTAAATGGCTCACGCCATATTGCGGAATGGCGCGCTGGGCTCTTTTAAAGGAAAGCGCCGTCGGCATTTGCGAGATGCCCAAATGACGCCGCAAAGCGCGCAAAGCGGCATCGACATACCAGGCATCGTCGCGCCCGCGCTCTTCCATCTTAATCGTCAAACGCGTTTCTAGCGGGCGATGGTTGTGCTGAGGGAAAATAGAAGAGTCAAAGACAGCACCGAGTATTTCTTCTTGCGCGTGCGTGGGCACGAGATAGCCATAGCCCGAAAAAGGCAGTACGAGGCCGTCATACCCCATGTTGAGCACCGCAATGCCCTCTGAGGGAACTTTGAGAAATTCGCGTGCGATTTCGGGCACGAGGTGCTCAAAAAGCTGCGAGGTTTCCTTGATGGGCAGAGCGCAAAACAGGGCATCGGCATAAAAGATGCGGTCTTGCGTTGCAACTTCCACTTTATTTTCCTTCATGGCGATGCGCTGCACATCTTGCTGAAAATGAAAGTCAGCGGGAATTTTGGCCATCAACGCATGCGGCAGCTGTTCGATTCCCTTCTTGAACGAAAAAATCGCTTCATTAGGCAGCCCAGGCACACTGCAGGCAAACTTCGGAGCCTTTCTCGTCGCATTCCAATCATAAAAAAAGCCTTTTGTCACGCATCCGTATTTTTCCTCCCAGCTCTTCAACTTCGGAAAACAGGCGCGCACGGAAATCTCGCGAATATCCCCGCCAAAAATTCCCACGACCAAAGGATCGAAGAACAGCCGCGCCACGTCATGGTTGAAGCGCCGCATGACAAATTCCCAGACCGTCTCATCTCCTTCCTTGGAAGGTTTTCTCCATTCGGAAAAGAGCGCGGAAATAAAGCCCCTCGTCAAAGGAGAAAAGCAAAAGGAAAGCGGATGCGAAGGAAAGCGGTGCAGCTCTCCATTGTGCCATAAATAGCGAGGATGGCGCTTAAGCGGCGTCCAGAGCAATTCATTGGCCATTCCCAAAGCGCACACGAGCTCTAAGAGAGCGGGACACTTGTTCACTTTAAAAGCGCGCGGGCCTTTTTCAAAATGAAAGTCCGACATATACTCGGTATGCAGCAACCCTCCTGCCCTATTGCTTTTTTCTACGACGGTGATATCGACGGGATGCTGGGATTGGCTTAAATTCCACGCAGCGGAAAGACCTGAGATCCCCGATCCTAGGACAATTATGTGTTTTTTTCTCATTTAGGAAAGCCTCATGAAAAAAAGTGTAATAAATAGCAAATTTAAATTAAAAGAAGAGATTGTGATTTTTTTAAAAGATTTGCGCGAAAAAATCCTCTTTACCTTCGAATCCTTAGAACCGCATGCGCGTTTTCAAAGATCTCCCTGGAACTATGCAAAAGGTTTAGGCGGTGGAGAGATAGGCCTGATGCGCGGAAGCGTCTTTGAAAAAGCGGCAGTTAATTTTTCTGAGATCCGCGGCGATGACTTCCCCACCGGCGAAACGCACGGCCCCTTTTGCGCCACAGGCATCAGCCTCATCACCCACATGGCAAACCCGCATGCTCCCACCGTGCACTTTAACATACGCTACATAGAAACGTCCGATCGCTTCTGGTTTGGTGGGGGATATGATTTGACTCCCATGGGATTTCCCTATGCGGACGATACCCTGCATTTTCACGCAGCCGCAAAAGAGGCGATAGATCCTTTTGGAGCGGATATTTATCCCGCATGGTCACAGCGCGCTAAGGAGTATTTTTATATTCCCCATAGGAAAAAAGAGCGCGGCGTCGGAGGAATTTTCTTTGATCATTACAATACGGGAGATGCGGAAAAAGATCTCACGCTCTGGATGCGCGTCGGCTCGACTTTTCTCGATGCGATCCTGCCCATCTACTCCAAACGCATTGGGATGCCCTACACATCAGAGCAAAAAGAGAGGCAGCTTCAGCTGCGCGCCCACTACGTAGAATTTAATCTCTTATACGACAGGGGAACCCAATTTGGATTTCTCTCAGGCGGCAATCCTGAAGCAATCCTCTGTTCCATGCCCCCTCTGGCAAAGTGGTAACGGTTAACGAGTAATTGCACATAGAGCGGGCTGCAGCACTTCCGCCAAGATGTTTTGACAAAGAAGCGCCGTCATCTGCTCGCAATCGCGATGCGGATTAAATTCGACAAGTTCAAAGGCGATGAGCCGAGGATCTTCTCTAAAGAGAGAAAGGCTTTGGAGCAGGTCGCCAGCGGCAAGGCCATTAGGCTCAAAGCAGCCCGTTCCCGGAGCTTCGCTAGGGTCCACCACATCGACGTCCAAGCTCACTCCATATCCTTGTGTGCCGCAATTGACATGGGCAATCGCCTCTTTTAAGACCTCTTGCATTCCTCTTTCCTTCACTTCGTCCATGTAATAGATTTTGACATTCAAGCGGCGGAGCAACTCTTCTTCGCCTTCCTCAAAAGAGCGCGTACCGATGAGGCACAAGTGCTCGGGTCTCAAGATCGGTTCCTCGCGGCACAAGCGAGAAAGCTCGAGAGCTCCATATCCCATCATACTGGCCAGCGGCATACCATGCCAAGCTCCTGAAGGAGTCGTTTCGAGTGTATGCGCATCCATGTGCGCATCGATCCAGATCAACCCAAAAGGCGCTGCTTTTCCCTGCCGCCACCCCAAAGAGACGCCATTCCACGTGCCGATGGCATTGCTGTGATCTCCTCCGATCACAAGCGGAAAAAACTGCTGCTGCATAGCTTTGGAGACACTTGCGGACAAGCGGCGATTGAAATCCGCCACGACATCGAGCGCTTCTGAGAGGGGAATATTCTTTTCTTTGAATTGCGTATGGGGGTGCACCATTTCCCATTCTTTGACGTGGATTCCCCTTTCGTTCAGAAAAGCGAGGCTGCTGCAGTCTCTTAAATAAAGAGGGCCGTCCTCACATGTGCGGATCTGCGCTCCCCATCCGCTTGCGGCTCCTATGAATTTAACTTTTTTTTTCATCATCTAAAAAGGAAATAAGGATCTCGCGCACCTCTTGCGTAGGCGCAAGGGAGGCAATCCGTTTATAGAGATCGATCGAGTCATGATAAAATTCTTCACTGTCCTCATCGTCGTCTTCTTCTTCCTCATCGTCATCTTCAAAGTCAATTTTTTCCCAATCGCTGACGTGTAAAATCAAAGAACTGAGCACCTGATCGCATTTATCACGCTCATTTAAATTATCGTAAGCTATCGCCTTGCCAAATAAAATCATAAACTCGCTCAAAGGGCAGTGTTCCTCAAAATGCTCCAGGCAAATCGCCGCCCGATGGAAGTCCTCTAAGGCAAATTCATAATCGCGCAGCAACAGGTGAACATTTCCACAACTGGCATATGCCATTGCGGGAGAGACCACAATGCCGGCAAACAGCTCTACATTTCTGGGGATTTCTCGAGAAAAACAGGAAAAACCCGACCCTAAGAACACAAGTATGGGCAGGATATATCTCAACATGAAACCTCCAAAGATGCAATAAAGTCACAAGAGGATATACCCTTGAAAATTATTATGCCATCTTGAAAAATGGCAGTAACAAGAAATAATTAATACTATGTCCTCTCACGCCCCTTTAAAGAGTTATTCCCCCTTGGCAAAGTCCATCATTCCCGGTGCCACCTACGCGCACTACAAGGGGCCCCGCTACAAAGTCCTCACCATCGCGCGCCATAGCGAAACCTTGGAAGAACTCGTCATCTATGAAGATTCCCAAGGCAATCTTTGGGCAAGGCCCGTGAAAATGTTTCTTGAAACCATCACAATCGAAGAAAAGACCCTTCCCCGCTTTACCCTATGTGAAGTCTCTGTACACGACAAAAATGATTTGAGGAAAGAAACTCGCTGAAATGTCACCATATGTCGATTTTAGGTCTGACACTAAGAGATCGAGTGAGGGATAAATTTAGGCCTGTTGGAGCGCCTGTAGCATGAGCGAAAAAGGGAACAAGATAGAGAAGGATATGCAAGATGTGCATATCCTTCCCCATCCTGTTACTTTCGATAAATAGCAAAGTGTTAGGTCAAAAAAAATGTATCACCTGTGATTTTTTTTTAAAATCCTTGCTTCAGGCCAACTTTTGAATTTACATGTATATACAAACTCGGAAAGCACCTATACCAGTCAAAAAACACGGACGGAAATGGAAAAGCACTTTTCGGCTAGGTCTCGACTTAATTCGCCGGGTCCTATTTAGAGGGGATGAATCCTTGTCTCCTGGAATTGACCGTCTTTTCCTATTTAGGCCTTGCTGACAAAGAAGCCGCTATATGAATTTTTTGTCGTGTACAGAGATGTAATGTAAGAGACGCTCCCTAAGTCATTGATTTTATGGCTATTATGTTTTTCAATATCACCAAATTATCAATATAGGACGTGAGAAAACTTGGCCCTAAAGAGCCAAGTTTTCTCACGTCCTATATTGATAAATGATAATCCCTTTTTTCAGCGTAAAGTTAAAAATTGATCTGGTTGCCAAATTGATTACATGATACAAACCAAATTTGGGACTTGTTATCTGTGTGAAATTAAATTCAGCAGTCAAGAACTTACAAGACGTGTCGTCGATGAGGTAAAACAGAAAATGCGAAATTTAATTCTTCCTAAACGGATCTCAATACGACCTGTTTTAATTCATATAAATGGAGTTGATAAAAAAACGTTAGAAAGCGATTTATTTTCTTCAATTATTGACTTTAACGTTCTTCTAGAAAAAAAAGATTATTAAACTTAAGGTTGTTTATGTTGTATTGGGCGCTAATTTTTTTTATTGTTGCCATTATCGCTGCCATTTTTGGGTTTGGAGGAATAGCAGCTGGGGCAGAGATGATCGCCTTATGGCTCTTTTGGATCTTTATTATTGTTTTCTTAATCACGTTGATTTTAGGGCTGGTTCGAAGAGGTCCAAGACCTTAAAAGGACGTTTTCTAATTTTTCAACTCTTTCGCGGCGCGAACAAAGTGTACGACATTTTCAAATGGAGTATCTGGCAGCACCCCATGACCTAGATTGACGATAAAACCCTTTTCTCCTCGCATAGAGTCGAGCAAGTGCGAAACGCTTTGCTGAATCTCCCTGGGCGAGCGCTTGAGGCATTCGGGTGAGATATTGCCCTGAACGGCGATGCTGGCAGGAATGCGCGCGCGCAGATGCGCTAAAGAAGCATGTCCATCCAGACTGATGCAGGCAGGCTCGAGCTCTGCAAGCGCGGCATAGCGCAAGCTGGAATCGCGACAAAACAGGATCACTGGCGCAAGGCCTCTTAACGCTGCGACGATGCGGCGCAAGTAAGGCAGGCAAAAAGCATGAAACTGCTCCTCGGAAAGGATATTTGCCCACGAGTCAAAAATCTGTATCGCATCCGCTCCCGCACGCACTTGTTCTTGCACGTATGCAATCGAAAGAGTGGTCAATAGATCGAGCAAGTGATGCAAACTCATAGGATCTTCCTGCATCCACCGCAAAGCGCTTGTGGAATCGATGCAGTAAGTGGCCACCGTAAAAGGGCCACCGCAAAATCCTATCAAAGGAACAGAGAGCTTTTCCTTGACGCGCTCTATTGCTTCAAACACGTAAGCTAAGGCATGCCTTACATCCAACATTTGCAAAGCATAGATCTGCTCTTTTGTCCTTATCGCAGGAACAATGCGCGGCCCGCCGCTTTCGGGAAACTCCACTCGTAAGCCCAGCGCTTCTACAATAACGAGGATATCGGAAAATAGGATTGCGGCGTCGACTTCGAGAAGAGAAATAGGCAGAAGCGTCACTTCCACGGCAAGCTCAGGATTATGGAACAATTCCTCCAGCGTATGTTTTTCCCGGAGCGCGCGATAGGCCGGCATATAGCGCCCAGCCTGGCGCATCAGCCAAACGGGAGGCCTCTTGAGATTGCGGCACAATAGGGCATCTAGAAAAAGGCTGCTCATGTGAGTAGGCGATTGAGAATGCTATCGACTGTAAATCCAAACTCTGCGGCAAGATCGCTTTGCGGCGCGGACTCTCCGTACGTATCCATTCCAATGGCCAATCCTTCGGTGCCTATCCATTTCGACCATCCATAAGTCACGCCTGCCTCAATGCTAACGCGCTTTCCAATGTCTCCGCCTACAACGCTTTTGATGTACTCCTCGCTTTGCTGTTCAAAGAGTTCCCAACAGGGCAAGGAGATGACGCGCACTGCTTTTCCCAATTTTTCCAAGGCCACTGCGACATCCATGGCCAAGGAAACCTCCGATCCGGTAGCTATAAGCGTAAAATTGGGCTTTCTCTCTTCTCTTTTTAGAATATAGGCACCCTTGCTCATTCCTTGATCGTAAGGAACGTGCGGAGTCAGGTCGGGCAACGCTTGCCGCGAGAGCACAATTGCCGTAGGGCCTCGGTAGCGCAAAGCGCAGATCCACGCCATTTTCGTCTCCCAATTATCCGCCGGGCGTATGACATGCAGATTGGGTATCGCGCGCAATGCGGAGAGATGCTCTATCGGCTGATGAGTGGGGCCGTCTTCCCCTAAAAAAATCGAATCGTGTGTGAATTGGTAAATGACATGTACGCGCGAAAGCGACGCGAGCCTGATTGCATTGCGCATGTAATCGGAAAAGGTCAAAAATGTCCCAATAAAAGGGACTATCATATCCGTTTGAGCAAGCCCTGCAGCAGCAGTCGCCATGCCAAACTCCCGGACGCCATACTTGATATTGCGCCCGATGAAATTGCCTTTGGACACAAGGGGATATTTTTTCATCATCGTCATGTCAGAGCCCGAAAGATCCGCAGAGCCTCCGATGAGCTGCGGCAGAATGTCTCCCAACGTGTTGAGCACGGCGTTAGAAGAGCTGCGCGTGGCAAGCGGACTTTTGATTTCGATTCTTGCCACTTGAGCTTCGAAATCCGCCGGCAGTCTCTTTTCCACCATTTGCATAAACATCGCGTACAGATCAGGTTTTGCATCCGACCACATGCGCAGCATTTCTTTCCATTTTTGCTCTAAAGCCGCATCCTTTGATCTCTTTTGTTCGAAGAAATTGTACACAGACTGAGGCACATAAAACTCTTCCTCGGGAAGCCCCAGCGCTTTTTTTGTCGCCTCCACTTCTTCTGCGCCCAAAGGAGACCCGTGCACTTTGTGCGTTCCGGCTTTATTAGGAGATCCCTTCCCGATGATAGTCGTCATCATCACGTAGCAGGGCTTCGTCTGATGATCGCGCAACTGCATGAAGAGCCTTTCCATAGCATCAAAATCATACCCGTCGAGTTCGAAGACATCCCAGCCATAAGCCTGATAGCGCATTTTAGTATCCTCTGAACACGATTCAGCTAAGAATCCATCGAGCGTCACTTTATTCGCATCATGGATAAGGATCAGATTGTCCAAACACAAATGCCCGGCCAGCGAAGAAGCCTCGTGCGAGACACCCTCCATGATGCAGCCGTCTCCCGCTAGGCAATACACCTTACCCGTGAACAAGGGATATTCGTGACTATTAAAGCGCGCCCCGAGCAGCTTTAAACCCAAGGCCTGCCCAACCGCGTTGCCCACGCCCTGTCCCAAAGGCCCCGTTGTCGCCTCTACTCCGGGCGTGATGTGATATTCGGGATGGCCAGGCGTTTTGGAATGCAGCTGACGAAATCGCTTGATCTCATCCATGGGCATGTCAAAACCGCTCAAGTGCAAGAGAGAATAGAGAAGCATAGATCCGTGGCCTGCCGACAAGACAAAGCGGTCGCGATTGAGCCATTTGGGATTTTTGGGATTGTGTCTCATGAGCATCCCATACAGATAAGCGCCGAACTCGGCGCATCCCATAGGAAGCCCCGGGTGACCGGAATTGGCCTTTTGCACCGCCTCCATGGACAATTCTCTCACCGTATTAGCAATTTTCCCCAGCTGTTTTTTTAACTCTACATCCATGAATATAAACTCCTTTTTTTATCGCCTGAGTTTATACCAAGGACAAAAATAAAGCCACAAGGGATCTAATTGCAAAAAATGCGCGTGGCGAAAAATTGACTCCTCAAATTACAATCCTGCATTGTTACTTTTTAGGGGGTTTTTATGTCAGCAATTTCAGGTTCTTATTCCGAATATGCGCAGAGGCTGCCTCAAGGCATGGCAAAAGCTGTGGGAGCCAGCTTTCTCATCTCCTTCACCTCAGTAAGCATAATTTCCGGGGGGAATGTGCTTTTAGGATTGGGAGCGGGAACTTTTGCCTCAATCGCCTGTTTAATCGATTCCTGCTTGCGCCCCTTATTGGCAAATGCTTTCGGAAATCTGAGCGACTTATCTCAATACTGTTTAAGAACCGCTGTAATTCTCTCTCTATCCGCTCTTGTTGGCCCTTTGTGTGGAATTGCCCTAGGCGTTATTCACGCAATTTTCCTTGCCATCATTTCTTCACCCATTGTCGATTGCATTATGGGATGGCCAGAAGACCCTGCGAGGGCTCAAGGGTATATAATTGTTTAAAAACTCTTTGATTAGAGAACGCCTCTTATAGAAAAGCCTCTTTTTACCAATTCGTTCAAGACCAATTGAGTGACTTTAACTTGCTCAGAAGAGCTGCTTTCAAAGTAATAGACTAGGGAACGCGAAGTGAAAGATTGGCACAGCGCAAGAGAGCGCCAGGTAAAACGCTCATGAAGAATTTTAGGCGTTGCCCTTTTAGAAATTTCATAAGCTTTCTGTGAAGAAACAGAATTATAAAAATCGATAAAAATGACCTTGTCAAATTCAACGCGCTTTGCGAGAAAGGCTATAGAAGAAAATTGTTTTTCCATTGGGAGCACTAGTTCTTCTTGCGTTTCGATGATAATGATATCTCCCCAGGGTTCTTTTAAAATCGCCTTCCCTACTGTGAGAAAATTTTTGTAATGAAAAAAAGATTCTCCTTTTAAATCAATTAAACGCTCTTCTGGGTTTTTAATTACTCCCACTTGCTGCGCAAGAATGTCAACTTCTGATTTTCTTGAAAAACGCGTAGTGCTGGATCTAAGCACGCAGATTTTTCTTTTATGGACAGGTTTACCTGTTCCAAACAAATTGAGAGCGCACTGCTTTTGAAAATATTCTTTACGCGTCCTTTCCTCAGCAGTAAGTCTGGGATATAACTCGGATTTAGCTAAAGGAGATATTCCGCTCACTGTGAAATTAATTTTTTGTTTTTAATGAAAAAGCGGATAAAAGATAGCGCTTTCTTATTTAATTTTCGTGATTTTTTTGACTTTTCTTTGATTTTTTGCTACTTTTTTCCCAATAACTTTTGGTTTACCTATGCTTTCTCAAGAAATCCGCCGCAACTTTCTTAAATACTTTAAAGAACGCCAACATGCCATCGTCCCCTCTTCATCCGTCGTTCCGCACGATGACCCAACGCTGCTCTTTAATAATGCGGGAATGAATCAATTCAAAGATGTGTTTTTAGGCAAGAGCCAGCGCGATTACACGCGTGCCGTCACAGCGCAAAAGTGCATACGCGTCGGCGGAAAGCATAACGACCTCGACAATGTGGGGCACACGGCGCGGCATCTAACCTTTTTCGAAATGCTGGGCAACTTTTCCTTCGGAGATTATTTCAAGGAGCAGGCCATTCAGTACGCGTGGGAGGTCTCCACGCACATCTTTTCTTTTGTGCCGGAGAATATTTGGATCACGATCTTCGAGGACGACGAAGAGGCCTTTGAACTTTGGAAAAAGATCGTTCCCGAAAAGAAGATCGTCCGCATGGAGGCAAAGGACAACTTCTGGGTCATGGGCGACACAGGGCCCTGCGGCCCCTGCTCGGAACTCTATTACGACAAGGGCTCCAAATACGGCTCTGCGCGCTCTCCAAAAGAGGACGAAGAGGGCCATCGCTATTTGGAATTTTGGAACCTCGTCTTCATGCAATTCAACAGGGATGCAAGCGGGACCATGCAGCCCCTGCCTAAAAAATCAATCGACACCGGAGCGGGATTAGAGCGCATCGCCTCCTTAAAGCTCGGCGTGGAATCGCTGTTTGGGACGGATGTCCTACGCGCGCTCATCGCCGAGGTGGAAAATATCAGCGGCAGAAAATATGATCAGAGCGATGTCCATTTTGCCCCGGCATTCCACGTGATCGCCGACCATATCCGCTCGCTTTCTTTTGCCATTGCGGATGGTGCGCAACCCAGCAACGTCGAGCGCGGATATATTTTGCGCAAGCTTTTGCGGCGAGCGGTGCGCTACGGGCGCATGCTGGAAATGCACACGCCCTTTCTCGCCAAGATCCTCCCCAGGCTGGTTGCTCTCATGGGGCAAGACTACCACGAGCTTGCCGCCTCGCAAAAGCGCATCGAGGAGATTCTGACTACAGAAGAAGAAGCATTCATTCGCACCCTCAAGCGCGGCGGAAACATTTTGCACAGCATCATCGAAAAAGCCGAGCACAGCGCTACTAAACAGATCACCGGGGAAGACGCTTTTAAACTTAAAGACACATACGGCTTTCCTATCGAAGAAATTCTACTCATCGCTAAAGATACAGCGCTGCAAGTCAATCTCGATTCCTATCAAATTCTTGAAGAACAGGCTAAAGAGCGCTCGCGCAGCGCTTCCACAATACAGGCGCAGCAACTCGAAGAGAGCGTATTTAAAGAGCATCTTAAATCGCATGGAGCAAGTCACTTCTTAGGTTACACCGAAGACAAAACAGAAGGCAAAGTCACCGCCCTCTTTGCCGCGGGGTCCTTTGTCGATAGCTTGGAAGAGGGACAAGAGGGGATTATCATCCTCGACAGAACGCCCTTTTACGCAGAAAAAGGCGGCCAGGTGGGCGATACAGGAACTCTTTCCCATGGCCACTCTCTCTTTATTGTAACCGAATGCCATTCGCCTTATCCCGGCGTCATCGCCCATCATGGGAAGCTCTCTACGGGAAATCTCAAAGTCGGCGATAGACTCACCGCACAGATCGATTTTGCGAGAAGGCTTGCCATCGCTAGAAACCACACGGCCACACACCTTTTACACTGGGCCCTGCAGCAAGTGCTCGGCTCGCATATTCAACAAGCCGGATCCCTCGTCGATCCGCACCGCTTGCGCTTTGACTTCAACCACCACAAGGCGCTGACCAGACAGGAAGTGCGCCATATCGAACGCCTAGTCAATGAAAAAGTGCGCGAAAATCGCCCGGTTAAAACCTATGAACTCTCTTACGAAGAGGCGCAAAAGCACAAAGAAATTAAGCAGTTTTTTGGTGAAAAATATGGCGCAAAGGTGCGCGTGGTCGACATTGAGTATTCCAAAGAGCTGTGCGGAGGAACGCACGTTGCCGAAGTAGGAACAATTGGACTCTTCCGCATTGCCAAAGAAGGCAGTATTTCCGCTGGAGTGCGCCGCATCGAAGCGTTGACGGGCGCCCTTGCCGAGACATTCATGTACGAAACTGAAGATCAACTGGAAGACGCGGCAGAGCTCCTCAAGGCCCCTGCCGCCAAAGTCTTGGAGCGCGTAAACGTTCTTCTCGAAGAAAACAAGTCTCTATCCGCCTCACTCAAAGAATTTAAACGCACAGCCCTCAAACAGTATGCAAAAGAGTTGCTGCACAAAGTCCAAAAAGCAGGATCGATTCCGCTGCTTTCCGCTATCGTCACCGTAGAGTCCGAACTCATCCGCGATCTGCTAGAGGAGATTTCCGCTTCTTTATCCTCAGGCGTCATTCTTTTAGGGATTAAGACAGACGACCGCTGCCAGCTCGTGGCTAAAGTCACCTCGGATTGGGTGCACAAAGGCATTCACGCTGTAGAACTGATTAAAGAAATAGCTCCCCTTATTGAAGGCAGCGGCGGGGGCAAAGACAATCACGCCCAGGCGGGAGGGAAAAAACCTGAAGGGCTCGCCCTGGCATTGGAAAAAGCAAAACAATGGCTATCGACAAAAACAGCGCACAGCTCCTAAAAAGCCCTTCGCTTCAGCAATTCACCGCGCTGATCTCTCAAGAGCCCTCCCTTCTCGTCGAGCAACTCTGGGACGCGGCGAAGGCGGCGCTTGTCTCTATTATCGCAACTTCTTTGCCCAAACACATTCTCGTCATAAGCAGCGGCAGCGAAGACCGCCTTTACGAGGATCTTTCTTACTTCTCCTTGCCCGCAGTAGTGGATTTTCCCGCCTGGGAAATTCTTCCGGGAGAGGACATTCCTCCCAGTCCCGACCTCGTTGGAAAGCGCTTTGAAGTGCTTCATTCTTTGCAAAGCCTCTCTGCGCCCCATGTGATTCTCGCACCCCTGCAGGCCGCGCTGCAAAAACTCCCCTCTCCCGCAACTCTGCAAGCGCGCTGCTCCTCGTGGAAGAAGGGACAAACTCTTTCTTTTACCGCGCTGCCCGAGCAATTAGAGCGCTTAGGATTTCAAAGGCGCCCTATCGTCGCAGATAAAGGAGAATTTGCCGTAAGAGGAGGCATCGTCGATCTCTTTCCTCTCTCCTCTCCCGACCCTTTTCGCCTCGAATTTTTTGGCGATCAAATAGAAGAGATCCGCACGTTTGATCCCATCTCTCAAAAATCCACAGGCAAGCGCTCTGAAATCTTCCTCTCCCCCGCATCGGAAATGGCCCTGTTGCAGCAGGAAAAGAAACTCGCCTCCCTTTTGGACTACCTCGGCCCTAACACACTGATCATTTTCAACGACCTTCTCGCTTTGGAAGACCGCTACGTCGAACTGCAATCGCTCTCCGGCGCTAAATCGCCTTACTTTTTATCTCTCGACGCCTTTTTCTCCGAAAGTCAAAAACTCACGCGCCATTTTTGGACGCAAGAAAAAATCCAGGCGCTCTCGGATGTCGAGATTACCAAAAAAGTGGGCAGAGATTTTTATACGGGTAAAACGCCTCTGCAGCCGCTTGCCTTCCAAGTCGCAGAGCATTGCTTTAAAAGCAAGCGCTGGATGCACCCCTTCCATCAGATCAGCGACACCTTTTCGCTTTCGGAAAACATAGCAGCTGCCACCGAAGATGAAATCCTGCACGCCATCGGGCGCTTTTCACAATCTGCATTGCAGCTGCACTTTCTGTGCGCAAGTGAAGCGGAGGAAAATTCTCTAAAGGAGAAAGTAACAAAAGAAAAAATTACCCTGCCGCATGATACGCGCTTTTCCCGCGGCTACCTCTCCGCCGGCTTCTTTCTCGAAGACGCACAGCTTGCGCTCCTTCCCATGACGGAGTTTAGCAAGCGCTTAAAGCCGCGGCGGCAAAAATGGCGCAGCACCTCGCATACTCCCGCCTCCGAGTTTCACGCGCTTGTCCCCGGCGATGTCATCGTTCACTTCCACCACGGCATCGGCAAGTTTCTCGGCATTGAAAAGCGCCCCGATCACTTGGGAACTCTCACCGAATTCATGATTTTAGAATACGCCGACAATAGCAAGCTCTACGTTCCGGTTTCGCAATCGCATCTCGTCTCGCGCTATATCGGCTCTCAAGAGGAAATCCCGACATTGAGCCAAATCGGCTCCAACCGCTGGCAGCGCACGCGCGCGCATGCCCAGCAAGCCATCATCGGCTATGCCGACCAACTCCTGCGCATGAACGCAGAGCGCATCGTGCAAGGAGGCTACCCATTTCCTATTGATTCCGAAGAAATCGGCCTCTTTGCCGCAGACTTTCCTTTTGTTGAAACAGAAGATCAGCTGCAAGCCATCGCAGCCATTTCCCAAGACATGCATTCTCCCAAAGCCATGGATCGTCTCATCTGCGGCGATGTGGGATACGGCAAGACGGAAGTCGCCATGCGCGCCGCCTTTAAAGCCGTCGTTGACGGAAAAAAGCAAGTTGCCGTCCTCGTCCCGACCACTCTACTCGCCATGCAGCACTATGAGACATTTTCCGCCCGCATGGCAAACTATCCGATAAACATCGGCGTACTGTCCCGCTTTCGCAGCCGCAAGGAAATTCTGGAAACGCTTAAAAAGGCCAAAGAAGGAACCATTGACATCGTCATTGGTACACATCGCATCATCAGCAAGGATGTCTCCTTCAAAGACCTCGGGCTCATCATCATCGACGAAGAGCAGCGCTTTGGCGTGCGCGCCAAGGAGCACCTCAAGAAGATAAAAGTCGGCGTCGATTGCCTCACCCTCTCGGCAACTCCTATCCCGCGCACATTATACCTCTCGCTTGTCGGATCTAAAGACATCTCCGTCATCAATACCCCGCCGCAAGACCGCCTTCCCATCAAGTCCATCATCGCTGAAAAAGATCCTTCCCTCGTGCAAAATGCCCTTATGCGCGAACTCTCCCGCGACGGACAGGCCTTTTTCATCCACAACCGCATCGAATCGATTTTTTGGGTCACTGAAGAGATTCAAAAGATGCTGCCCGAAGCGCGCATTGTGACAGGCCACGGGCAAATGTCGGCTGAAGAGATCGACGCCGTCTTCCACGCGTTTAAATCGGGACAGGCCGATATCCTCGTCGCTACAACCATTATCGAAAACGGCATCGACATCCCCAACGCCAATACGATTCTCATCGATAGATCAGACACCTTCGGCCTTGCCGACCTCTACCAAATGCGCGGCAGAGTCGGCAGGTGGAATCGCCCCGCCTACGCCTATTTTCTCGTACCCAAGCACGCCTCCCTACCCGAGCTCACTAGGCGGCGTCTCTATGCGCTTGTCGAAGCTTCCGGCTACGGGGCGGGAATGAAAATCGCCATGCGCGACTTGGAAATCCGCGGAGCCGGCGACATCTTAGGCACGCAGCAATCCGGCCAGATCTCCTCCATCGGCTTTCACCTCTACTGCAAACTGCTCAAGAAAGCCATCGATGCTCTGGGCAAGCGCACATCTCCCTCGTTCACTGAACCTAAAATTGAGTTTCCCTTCGACGCCGCACTCCCCGATTTCTATATCAACGAATCTTCTCTCCGTATGGAACTCTACCACCGCTTTGGCGAGGCCACTACCCACGAAGAACTCGACGCGCTCCTCCTCGAACTCAAAGACCGCTTCGGCCCCTATCCCGAACAAGTGCTTTGGCTCTACCACCTCACTCGCCTACGCATCTTCGCATCCCAACACCATTTCATCCTCCTCAAGTGCGAACCCCGCTCGCTCTTGGCCGAAAGACAAGTCGGCACCAAGACCCACAAACAGACCCTCCTCCTTCCCAAAGCGAAAACACCCGCCGAATGGGAAGCCAGCGTCACCTCAGTCCTCGCGCAGGCTTTCGGGCTTTAGAAAACATTTCTTAGACCTCAAGGTCTTTTAATAATTCTTCCAGATTATTAAATTTCTTAGAGACGTTCTCTTGCCACTTTCTGATTGTTTCTTTGCGTCTATAGCGAGCGACCCTTGCCGATGGCACCGCGCAAGTGAAGACCAAAAATTTGTTGCTAAGCCAACGCTGTCAAATATGACTTTATTTTTTGCGAATGGGATTATTTGGCTTCTTGTGTGAAAATAGTAATTTGGGATCTATGCGAAGAACTTTTGCCAGTTTTTTAGCTACTTTTTCTCCAATAGGTCTTTGTCCATTTTCCATTTTGGAAATATTTTCCTGACTAATCCCAGTGCGTTTGGCTAGTTCCTTCTGAGACAGCCCTTCCCTATATCGCGCCCCTCTTATAGCCAAACCAGATTTTGTATATTTAGCAATGCGATCTTTGGCAAGGTCTTCCCAAGAAATGGATTCGGATTCTCCATATTTTTCTAAAAAGGCTTCTAGCTTATGCAAAAACTTAGCTGGGACATAAGTATATTTCTTTTCTCCGCCAGGGATTTCTACAACAATTTTGTAAACATCACGGCGATTAATAGGGTGCCCCTTCATGCGTCCCGACATAATATACCTCTATCCTTTTATTTTGTTTGTCCGCAACTCTCCAACAAGCAACAAATGTGGACTTTCCTCTTCGGAGATGGCAATGGAAATGTTCTTTTGACAAAGATCCAAAGTGAGGCCAGTTGGGTAATTGAGGACCGTTTTCTTGAAGGTCTAGAACGAGTAAATCTATCACATCATTAATAGACGGTCTTGAGCCATTTCGCTTTAGTTTCTCGTATCGCTTTCCCGCTTCTTTTGAGAGATTAACAATCCAGCAGGGCATTTTCGAATCCTTTCAATATGCTTAATTTTATGCATACATTTGACATATGTCAATCAAGAAAGGAAATGTCGATTTATCTTTTGGGTTCGCCCATGCCGATGTTGCGATGGTAGGCTCCTTTGACGTGGCGCTCTTGCATGTGGCGCGCGTGCTTGAGGATGGCGACTCCCTTTTCGACGTGATCAGCCATGTGGCGCTCGTAGATCGACTCGGAACTTTTTTTGGTCTTAATGCCATCAGTATTGAGAGGAAGGTCGGAGATCAAGAGCAGTGCGCCCAGGGTGAATTTGCGCTTGTAGCTGGCGGCAAAAAGAGTCGCACACTCCATTTCGATCGCTTGCGCTTTGGTTGCCTTGAGACGCGTCTTAAATTCCTCGTTAAACTCCCAAAAGCGCATATTCGTCGTGTAAGTGATGCCAATGTGATAGACGGCCTTTTGCTGCTCGAGGACCTCCGTGACCGCCTTTTGCATCAAAAAATTAGCCAGCGCGGGCACTTCAGAGGGGAAGTAAAAGTCGCTCGTGCCCTCTCCGCGAATGCTCGCGACGGGAACGAGATAGTCGCCCGTTTGGTATCTGCGCCTAAGGCCTCCGCACATGCCAAGCAGTACGCTTGTCTTGATGGGCATGTAGGAGCACAGGTCGACTACCAGTGCAGCCGCCGGCGATCCAATCTTAAAATCGAGAATGCTCACCGCATCTTTTTCAGAATGCGCGACCTTGAACATCGATCCTTCGATCACTTTGACATCGCGCGTCTTGGCAAAATAATCGACGTAGCGCGGGAAATTGGTAAGCAAAAGATTTGTTTGAAATTCTTCTACTTTGCAGCCCGCGTACCGCTCCAGGGTCTCTTTGGCAAACTGCTCTTCAGTAATTGTCTCTCCAGGCATTGGAAACCATCTTTTTTTTCTTACTTATACTACTTGTGCGATTATTTTAGAACTCTGCTCCTCTTGAAAATAATACCCTTTACCTTCAAAATTGCTCTTTTTATCTCAGTTAGGAAGGACACATGGCGCAATATAGCACGGGCGATCTCAGGGGCGGATACAAAGTAGAAATCGAAGGAGAACCCTACACTGTGATCAGCAACGAATTTATTAAACCCGGCAAAGGGCAGCCCTTCAACCGCATCAAATTAAAGCATCTCAAAACCGGCCGCGTCGTGGAAAAGACCTTTAAATCGGGCGAAAAAGTCGATGCCGCCGATGTCGAAGAGGCCAAAATGCGCATGCTCTACAAAGAAGGCGACGGCTTTGTTTTCATGGACGATGCCACCTACGAGCAGATTTCCATTCCGCTTTCTGTTATCCGCGATACGGAGCAATGGCTTTTGGAAGAAATTCTTTACGACATCGTCATTTACAAAGGGCAGCCCATCGAGGTCATTCCTCCCACCTTTTTGGAAATGAAAATCGTGGAAACAACACCGGGATTGCGAGGCGATACGTCGGGAAGAGTTATGAAGGCTGCCGTTACGGAAAATGGCGCTAAGATTCAAGTGCCCCTTTTCATCGATGAAGGAGATAAAATTAAAATCGATACGCGCACCGGCGAATATGTCTCGCGCGTCTAAGAATACGCATTTGCGCGATCGCTCCCAAATGTTAAAAAGCGCGCGCGCCTTCTTTGCAGAAAGGAACATCCTCGAAGTCGACTGCCCCGCCTTAAGCCCGGCAGCCCCTGTAGACAAGCACATCGATGTGATGAAAGTCGAGTGCGCCCCGGGACAGGAGGGATATTTGCATACCTCCCCCGAGTACGGGATGAAGCGCCTTCTCTCTTTAGGCATGGGAGATATCTATCAAATCAGCCACGTCTTCCGAAAAGGGGAAATCGGCCCTTGGCACAATCCCGAATTCACCATGGCGGAATGGTACCGCTGCGGCTTTTCCTTCGAGGAAATGATCCAGGAGACACTGGATTTCATTCACCTCTTTCTCGGAGATCTGCCCGCTCATCATCTCAGCTATAAAGAGGCGTTCCTTCGCTACTTGTCCATCGACTACACCGCGCAAACAACAGACGAGCTGCGCTCCCTTGCCCAAGATCGGGGCATCGCGCTCTCAACAGAGGCAGCGCAAGCCGACAAAGACGCACTCTTGCAGCTTTTGCTCAGCCTATGCATCGAGCCCCACTTAGGCAAAGAAGAGCTTTTCGTCTTATACCACTATCCCCCGACGCAGGCGGCCCTTGCTAAAACCCTTAGTCTTGCATACGACGAAGAGGTAGCATGCCGTTTTGAGGTCTACTTTAAAGGCATTGAACTGGCAAACGGCTATCAGGAACTCACCGATCCTATCGAGCAAGAACGCCGCTTTGCCGAAGCAAACGCCGCCCGCTTGCTCGCAGGAAAAGAACTCCTCAAAGTCGATGAGCGCTTTATACAGGCTTTGAAAGCGGGCCTTCCCGAGTGCTGCGGGGTTGCCGTGGGATTCGACCGGCTGATGGTCCTCCGTCAAGGACACACCTCCCTGGAAAACGCCATCCCCTTCACCTGGCAAGACGCATAAGTTTTGCTTTATTTTATTAGACTTCTTTCGAAATTAAATTTTGGAGTGTATATTAAGTAAGCATTGGGTCGACCATAGACATGTCGGAAACAAGTCCTGCGGCTAGTTTCCCTCTTGCCTTCTTGAGCCTCACCTCGCTTCGAAAAATCATGTCCTCGTCAGCGGGCCGAATGCAATACGGCTCCGCTAGACTCCCTTCGGTCGCTCCTGCGGTATGATTTTGCATTGCGATCTGCTATGTGATTTTACATCAAGCTTCCTCTTTTTCTCTTAAGCCAATGCCGAAAGTTA
This sequence comes from Rhabdochlamydiaceae bacterium, assembly GCA_036493355.1. Classification (GTDB taxonomy): domain Bacteria; phylum Chlamydiota; class Chlamydiia; order Chlamydiales; family Rhabdochlamydiaceae; genus JABDFI01. The sequence continues at coordinate 88 of DASXPV010000082.1, read as the reverse complement.
CGGAGTAACTGAAGGCGTCTTTCACAAAAACCATTCATGCTCGGCTTCTCGGGTTCCTATTTCGCCCAATCTGCTATTCGTTACCCAC
>DASXPV010000081.1:0-1972 GCA_036493355.1 Rhabdochlamydiaceae bacterium | reverse complement strand
TTATCATCCTTTAAGTGGATATTGTCAAATTTTCCTCCAGGTTGTGCTTGTGGATTAAATAAATCTTTTATAGATTTATATAAATTCTTTACACAAGGAGGGCATATGACATGGAAAATCATTCCATCACATCTTGCAGCGCCAAGTTGCACGGACAAACCATTCATCGACTTAATGACGTGGTTGGATGAAGGCAGTATTGTATTGCTATATGCAAATGGTTCCGAAAGGCCAGGTATTGTTTTTGATAAGCAATGTCGAAGAAAAAAAGGCGAAGTGTTTCGAGTGATTTGGATGAATTTTTGTAAATATACAGATCTTCTTGAGGAGAAAAAAATACCCCAAATGCTCAAAGCTAGAAAATACAAATTATGCACCTGCTCGATAGCTAAAAAAATTGCAGAACAAGAAATTTTATCTCATCGCACGTATAGATACGACTTAGGGGATGGCTTGCGACCTATTTTCCCTAGATATGGATAAAAACCTCACGCAATAGACCTCTTTCGAAATTAAGGGTTCGTCGATTTTCGGAATTATTTTGCCCGATTTTTGGCCTGGTTCAAAAAGGGCATGAAAAAGGTAACACTTGAACAAGCGGAAACGATCCGCTTGAAAACGGGCACAAATAATAACCAATATTTTGAAACAGACTAGAGAAGTTCAGGCTGCTTGCTTGAATAGAGTAAAACCAAGCATCTCTAGCCAATGAGGATGATGCTTTCCACTAAGTAGCTCTGCAGGGCTTTTTCCTACACGTTCTGCACGATCACTTCTCATAAATCGACGGTGATTGAGGAAGAACTGAAGGATTTCCAGATAATCTTTGCCAAGATGTCTGCGCAATGAGAAGTAGTTTCTCAGTCTGCTATTTAAGTTTTCCACTATGGAGCTAGCTCGTACTGTGCTATTTAACAATTGATCTACTTCTTCTTTGACTCGATAAAACTTGTTCCCCAATTGTGGATATAGACGAGCATAGTGTTCCCAATGTTTTTGGCTCGATTTGGGAATGCTGGCCAATCGATAGATTTCTTCGATCACTTCCAGGGGTATTTTGTTGTGATCTGCGATTTCTACAAGACGCTTTTCTAAGAGAGGGACGAAGGCAAGCAAGTTATCTCTATTGATTTCTAAGTATTTGCGTACGGGGCCAATGCGATGAGGATTTATCGATTCTCGCAGCTGTAATTCTGCCACCACAAAATCTAATAACATAAGGCGGTCGTTATACGGAGGACCAGCTAAACAGAGAATATCTTTTTGGAGCCATTGGTATAAAGTCGTTAGGTCTTCTGACAAGCTCAGAATTGTTTCGCTAGACTTCTCTCTCACAGCCAGTTGTTCAAACAGCTCCTTGCGTTTCTCCTTTTTTTTCGTTTTTCCCCATGGGTGGTTCAGCTTATGTTTAATCGTTTCAATCATCTTTAGGCTCTCTATTGCTCGATTGTCTACATAAGAGAGCAGGTCATTAAAGGGCTTTAAAGCATGGAAAATATCGCCATGACACGGAATTTCCGGCCAAGCATCGGCTTGCCCACTTCGTGCCATACGCCCTCCATCAGCAATTGTATGATGGGGCTTAAGGCCTTGTTTTTGCTGTAGATCCAGCAGATGAACTCCCCATGCATTGGCGTCGCAATGCTCTTCTAGGCTCAATAGATAACAGTAGGTTGAGTGCACGTCACAACCGACTAAAACAGGATTTTGTGCCTGATAAATTTCATCATGGGCACCGACTTTGACTCCGCTCAAGTCGTGTTGTCGATTGATTTGTGCTGCTTGATTGAGAGCTTCATAGATGATGTTGTGCACATTCCCTTTGGAAATGTCGTAGTCGAACAAATCGTGTAGCAATTCGATGACTCCCTGATAAGAAGTGTGACCAATCAGAATCAGACCTAGAGTGAATTGTTTGATCCATTCCTTAGTGATAGGGAGATGAAAGAGAATAGAGTTATCCGATGAAGGC
>DASXPV010000080.1:0-4860 GCA_036493355.1 Rhabdochlamydiaceae bacterium | reverse complement strand
GCAAGAACGCGTATTTCTGAGAACTTTCAATGCTTCTCTTTGATCTTGGTTTAATCGAATTTTGATCATGACTTTCCTTCAAAAGGAAAATCTTATACCAGAAAGTAAGATTTTTACAAATGATTAAGCGGATTTACTTATCCCCTGTTATGTGCTTACAGCCGATCTTGTGACAGATGTAAAGACATGGGGCGGATCAGAAAAGGAGCAGTGAGAAATGGAAGAAATCCAAATTGTTTGGAGAGAATTACAAAAGGATCTAGCTTTTAAATTCCAAGGCTCTCGGCAACTGATTGCCGATAAAAGCGATCACATGATCCCCTGGCATCAACCCGACTTGATTGTTCAGGCTATTAAAGAATTGCAATTAGCGACGTTCGCTGAATAGCCTACACGTCCATTCCTCAACGATCGCGGTATCCTCGTTTGCAACGTATTTCTCGAAAAAATGGGAAACATAATCTGCCTTGCAATGAGTATCAAAGGCTTGCAAGTTTACATACTCCTGAAATAATACGATTGTATATTTGGATTTTCCCGGTGCGTTTGGGTGCGTTATTTGCCGCGTTGCATGAGCTCTAAGACAACCTTTTTCCTTTCCGGTTAAAGCCATTATCTCTTTTGCCTGCTCCCACAATGCTTGATCCTTCCCTTTTTTGGGAAGCCACTCAGAAACAACAAAAACAGGATCTGACATAATGCACTATCCCCGCCTCTTGAAGAACTGAACCTGACGCTCGTGTTGCAAAGCAGCCGCATGGGTGGCAAAGGTTCCCAAATTCCGCCTTTTGCCTGTCCTGGGATTTTTAGAGCGCGAATAAAGTCGGTATCCACCCGAAGGCAATTTCCTAATCATAGAGCCTCTCCTTTAACAAGTTCTTTTTTCATCATAACTTGGAATGTGTTTAAACTTATTGCATTTATTTAGTACGCATACGTACAATCATCAGCACACGATGACCATCCTGTATTTTCCCTTGTAGGGAACTAATCAATCTGTCAGCAATTGATCGGCGAGCTCCTTGGCTAATTTGCCATCCACTGCGTTGTTGAGCTTCATCAGGGTCTTCATGACCAACCCCAGATCTTTTTTCGTCTTAGCGCCGGACTCCGCAATTGCCTTCTCGACGAGTTTTTGTGTTTCTTCTCGGGAAGGCGCCTTGGGTAAAAATTCTTGCACGATCGCCATCTCGCTCTTTAACATCTCGACAACGTCAAAGCGGCCGCCAGTTTGAGCTTGCTCTAAAGCCTCTTGCAGATTGCCGTAATAGGTCTTAAAGAGCTTGATAACTTCCGCGTCGGGAAGATTGCACCTGGCATCTACGGCCATTACTTTTGATTTGAGCATGCGCAAGGTCGCAAGCCTGAGCTGATCGCGACTGCGCATAGCTTCCTTAATGCCTTCGTTGATGCGTTCGATAATTGCCATAATTTTTTTCTCCTTGTTATGGATTTAATATAGTAAAAATGACATCATTTTTCCTATAATTTTTCGCATCTTCGCACTCATATTTTTGATTCCCCATCTCTGCTTGTAAGCGCACCGTGTCGTCGGATTGGGAATCGCCGCAGACAACCTTCTCGTCCACGTCGAGGAAGAATTTCTTAAAACGCATGTCACAGGGCAAAAAGGAGGATCGCAGCCATGCGATCCGCACATGCTGGATGCCCTTCTGCAAAAAAATTCAAGCTGCTCCCAAATACCTAGACGGGTGAAGCTCTGTCAATACCTTGCGGGGATAGTCTAAGCTGGGACTCTCTTGCGCCTTGTATACGCATTTGGGCACTGAGTCGGCAGGAGAGTTTTTTCAATGATAATCTGCACGCCTACGCGATTCTTCCCCTGCAAAGCGCGATCCCGGGGTATTCTACGACACGCATTCTATGCATGATCACGCCGGATGGGCAAAGAACCATGCGCGGAGTTTTCATTCCCCCGCACACGCCCTTTGCATTAGCCGATGAGTAGCTCCGGGGAGTTCAGTGGATGCACATAGAAAGCTATCAGTTATACTGGGGAGATCTAGCGGAAAAAGCCATGCGCATGGCAAAGAAAAACGGAGTGAAGGTCTCTATGGACCTCTCCAGTTTTGAAGTCGTCCGCAATTTCAAGGACCGTTTAAGCGATCTTATTCCTCAATACGTGGATCTGCTGTGATCCCGAAAAAGGCTGCGCTCAGCTGCAGCAGCTCTGCCCACTAGCTATTGTCACTATTGGGGAAAAAGGATGCCTCTTGGGGCATCGGGGAAGCGTATTTTCCGTTGGCGGGTTTCCCTCTCAGGCAATCGATACCACAGGTGCAGGCGATTACTTTATCAGTGGCTTTTTATATGGCTACATTCATGGCTTTTCACTTGCGGATTGCGCCCGATTGGGAAATCGCCTGGGCTCTGCTATCGTCGAAGTGATGGGAGCAGAACTTCCCGATTGGACGCCGATCTATTCTTTTCTTGAAGAGAAAAAAGCTGAATCTGATACTTAGGTTTTTCGGAATAAATTTGTGCACCTAAAAATAGCCGCTCTTCAATACCAGTACGATTTTCCTTCCGACTGGGAGAGTTATCAGCAGAAAATCTCACACCTGGTCGGTAAACTCGCCAGTCAAGGTGTAGAACTGCTTCTCTTTCCCGAGTACGCGGGCTTTGAAATGATTTCTTTTATCGATCCAGAAGGTCTGCAAGAACTCATCCCTTCCTATCTCGATCTCTTCCAATCTTTAAGCCAGCAGCACCGCATGTACATTTGCGCAGGCTCCCAGGTCGTAGAGACCGAGGAGGGTGTTTTTAATCGCTCCTATTTCTTCTCCCCGCGCCAAAAATTTTCCTATCAGGATAAATGCAACCTGACCCCCTCGGAAAAGGTGGAGGGTATCCTCTCTCAAAGCCATACTGTAAGGCTGTTTGAAACATCCTTTGGGAAAATGGGAATCTGCATATGCTACGATGTGGAGTTTCCGGCCCTTGTGAAAAAGCTCATCGCCGCAGGTGCCAAGCTAATTCTCGTCCCCTCCTATACCGCGAGCGCACACGGCTTTTACCGCGTGTTTTTAAGTTGCCGCGCCCGCGCTCTGGAAAGCCAATGCTATGTGGTTCAATCGGCATTGGTGGGCAAAACAGATGTGGAAATAGCGTATGGCTCAGCTACCATCTGCTCTCCTGTTGACCAGGGCTTTCCCGATGACGGACTCCTAGCTATTGGGCCAAGAGATCAACCCGAGACTGTCATTGCTCAATTGGATTTTGCAGCGCTGGAAAAAGTGCGCTCCTGCGGACAAACGCACAATTATCAAGATGCGCAACTCTTAGAGAAAAGAGAAATTCATTTGGAATCATTTGACTTGAGATAACCATTCTTCGAGGTTGTAGTAATTGGTCACGCGGCTAATCTTGTTACCTTTCAATTCAAAAAAAGCACCGCAGCGCAAGCGGTATTTCTGCCCTTGAGCCGGCGGAAGGCCGTGATCCGTTGCCAAGTAGATTCCCTCAATAAAAAACTCCGCCGAGGCACGCGTGCCGCCGTCATTGGCTAATATTATCAGCTCGACAGCTTGTTCCTTATAGTGCCGATTCATTCTCTCCATAAAATGGCGGAATGCTGTCTTTCCCGTCTCCTGCTTTCCTTGATTGATGTCGTGGACAATGTCTTCGGTCAAAAGAGAAAAAAAAGATTCCATTTCGCCCTGATTAAAGCTATCATAGTAGTTATGTATAGTTTGAATCGCTTGGTCTCGCATGATTTCATTCTCTGAAAGCGTGAAAAAAGATGCTAATATAAAAGTCATTTCCTTTACAGAACAAAACATTGCCGACCTTATTCCAGAAATTGCCAAATTGCGCATCGAAGTCTTTCCAGAATATCCCTTTCTCTACATCGGAGATTATGAATATGAGAAACGCTATCTGAAAAAGTTTCTCACCATGAAAAATGCCATAGTCGTCTGTGCATTCGATAATGACGTTTTAATCGGTATTTCAACAGGTTATCCCTTTATTTACGAAGCACAAAATTTACAGGAGCTTTTCCGCTCCGCTCACCGCAATCCCGAAGAGTATTTTTGCTTTGGCGAATCCGTCTTGCGAAAAACATACCGCGGATTGGGAATCGGCAAGCAGTTCTTCGATCATAGGGAAGTCCATGTCCAGAAGTTAAATCGCTACAAACACATCTGCTTTTATACCGTGCTGCGCCCTCTCCACGACCCCAAACGCCCTCCGGACTACCGCGCCTTGAGCCCCTTTTGGAATAGCCGCGGTTTTGTCGAGCACCCTGAGCTGATCGGCACCGTCTCCTACCAGGAAATAGGCGAGACAGACGAAACGCCTAAAAAGATGGTCTTCTGGATTAAAGATCTACAAATAAGAGAGAGTTAATTGTTACAGTTAATTTTCCCCATTCTAGAAAGCAAGTGCCTGCCTGCTCCTAAGAGAAATTTACAATCATAAAAGGGAATGGACGCCCAACTTTTATTGCGGTTAAAAACCCAGTAAAAGATTCTATCTTTTTGCTTTTTTTGGATGGCATTCCATAAATCTGATGGGAAATGGCGAATGGTCTTGATCGATTGCGGACGCTGAAGCGGTGCCAAAGGATCGCGTAGCGCTTTTGACCAGTCCACTCCTACAAGTTCGCCATGTCGCACCCAGCGATTGGGGCGAAAATCGCATTCAAAGAGGTAGTGTTTTTGAGCATAGTGTTACACACAATTTTTAGTTGACAAATTGGCATGTATATGGTTCCACATGAGCACATAGTCAGCCATTCGTTTTAGCCCTTTCCATATGACCTGGGCTCCGGGAGGGCTTTTCCTTTTCTGGTATCCTCCTAGCATTCCGATCATTATCATAAACTCCCCTAGTTTG
>DASXPV010000079.1:0-14706 GCA_036493355.1 Rhabdochlamydiaceae bacterium | reverse complement strand
TCAAAAAAATGGTCGAAAGGCTGGCTGCATCATCAGACAGCAGTTTTCCTTCCTGTTTTAAGACAAGAGCTGAATTAATTGGTGCATATAGGCTTTTCAATAACGAGTTTGTAACTCCCGAAAAGATCTTAAAACCTCATCTAAAAGAAGAAGAGCGTATCGATTGGCTGCACCACCCCTTTTCCAGATGCTTAGGGTGCAACTCCCCTCTTGAAAAAACAACGGATACTTCTCTAGTGCCGTTACAAATGCAAGAGAATGTTAAGGAGTTTTGGTCCTGCCCCACATGCCATCACATCTTTTGGCTGGGCTCACACACCGAGCACATGCTCGCCATCCTTACAGCTTGGCAAAAAACCGCTTAGACACGTTTTGTGAGACGATTTATCACTTTTTCAGTCTAAAATCCAATTAGCAACGCTCTTTCCTGCTTTCATTCCAATGGCAGTCGTACACAATGTGAGTCCAATAAATGTAAAAGGAGACAAGGTCTTAAAGGCAAAAGCATTCGAATTTTTGCAATTGCAATCATCGTCTGGCATTTGAGACAATTGAGATAGCACAAACTGACTTATGACAAAACTAGTGCGTACTCCGCAAAGCAGACCCAACACAGCCCCCCCTCCCTTGCAAACAATTGTCACACCGCGCCCGCACCAGGAATTCTTGCTGATCTTAGGACACTTGAGCCACGTGTTATTGACTACCGAGATGGGCTCACGGTTGTGCGGTAATAGAGGTTTGGGCTTTGTCATTGTTCACACCGTTAGTGCTAGGAGATAAAAAGGCATTAAAGCGCCAGCGCGTTTGGTATCCGAGTTTACTGCAAATGCCGTATGCTAATCCTTCTGACATGAGGTAAGAACTTCCAAACTTAGCTCCACGTAAAATGCCATCCTGCAGGACAAAGCGGCGCAACGCCATGTTGAGTCCCTGTTTGCGCAGTTCTGGAAGGGTTGCCCCATTCCAAAAGCTAATCACATTATCGACGATATAGGTGGACACGCAAGAAACGACTTTGCCTTCTTTCCGCACTACCCAATGAAACATCGGAGGATCATCGTGCATCATTCTACCCAAAAACTCTTTGTACATCTCTTTGGTGGAAGATTCAAGGCCAAATACCGAGCAGACGACAGCGTTAAACTCTTCAAAAGCAGCAGAATCAGTGACTCTTTCCATCACAAAACCATCCGGAAGAGGAGAAGAAGCAAGGGATGGATCGAGCGGGCCAAATACACCTCGAAATACCCCCCAATCGACAAAATCATGCTCTTTTAATTTTTGCACAAACGCCGGATCCACATCTTCGTTCACGTACCATATAAAAGGCATTTGAGCCGCGTCAAAAAAAGCGAGTCTCTCTTTTATGCAATCATCTTGCTGCTCTTTAGGATATCCCATAATCGCATTAAAATTATGCAGGGGAATGCCCGATAAGTAGCTCGTCATTCCGCGCTGGGTTTCGACACATGAATTGGGAAAACACTCACAGGCTTTGGCATAAAACATGCCGAACTGCTCTTGCAGCAATTTGACATCATCTTGAACCAAAACCGGGGATGAATATTCTACACTAACGGGCGCAACAAACATATTCTAAACCATTTAAATTTACCAATTGCGCTATAGTCTAAAAAATTTAGACAATAGCATCAATCTCTAATCTAAAATTGAGAGTTTATCATGCATTTTAAAATATCCATCTTCTTTGCTATAGCTGCTTTAGTGCATTCACTTCCTGCTTTAGCAGAAGAAGTAGTTCCCCACATTTTTCAGATTGAGTCACTCACTGAAATCACTAACAATCAACCCGAGCGAACCCTTTTTCTCTTTGACATCGACGATACCTTACTGGATTCTTTTTCGCTGCCAGGATCTAAAGCGTGGAGGAAATACATCAGAGATGTCCGTAAAGACTGTCATGATGTTTTAACCTATGAGCTAGCGCAAAAATACCCCTTAAAGACAGTAGAGTCGTATACGTGCGCATTTGTAAAAGAGTTGCAAGACAAGGGCTATGTTGTGTGCGGACTCACTAGTCGAGAGCGCAATGCATGGTACAACATGCCTCAAGAGGGCATTGATAGTTTGACCGTTAAGCAGCTGCTCTCTTTAAGTGTCGATTTGAATACGGGAACCCTGGAAAATACCTATCCTGATCTCGCTGCAGATCCCGCCTATTTTTGCGGAATTTTTTTCGCTAACATCGAGCCTAAAGGAAATTACTTGTCGCATCTATTTGAAAATGCCTTCCATCTTCCAGAAAAGGTCATTTTCATCGATGACAAACTCTATCAAGTCGAATCCGTGGCTCATGCTTTAACTGCCTTGGAGATACCGCATGAATGCTATCACTACACGGCGATAGTTAAAAAGGAAAAGGCGTTTAATTCTCTCATCGCCAACATCCAACTTTTTTACTTTCTTAAGCCAGATAGCCAGATTCTTTCAGAGCAGGAAGCCGCACACATAGCGCAAGAGCATCCCGAAAGAGACGCCGACTACTATCTTAAGCAAGCTCTTGAGAATAGATGTCTGCATTAAAGTCGTCTACTTGTGCGGGATCAATGTCACAGAAAAAATATAGTTGGAAGGAAGCGTGTCCACATTTCCCATTTCGCTACAGGTCTCTACAGCGGAGCTTTGGATGCCCCCGACGATATAGCCCAAGAGGATCGGTTTGGATCCCAAGCGATCCAAAGCGATCACCGAATTGGGATAGAAGGGCAGGTTGGGAACGGGAAGAAAGAAACCCGAAGCGCCAAAGAGCAGCACTGGAGAAGCGTTGGTCGCCACATTGGTACAATTGATGGGGAAGCTTGGAGGCGGACAGCTGCCAAAGGAAGGGGCAATAGAAGGATACGTTGCACTCAGCAGGTACTGTTGATAATTTCCCGACGCATCAATACGGATTGCCGTAACGTCATTGGTAAACCCCAGGCCGAAATCCTGGCAAAACGATCCTTGGGAGGAGTAGAAGCCCCCATTAATAGAATAGAGAAAGCTAATCCCTCCGAAAAATAACGTGTACATGTCCCCTGTTTTTTCAGAATACAGTCCCACATTGGGGCATTCGTAATTGTTCATCCCCTGGGCAAACGTATTGGGATTGGATGTATCGAGTGAGCGTGCAGAGCCGTCGGCTTGGATCTCAATAGGGATCGTCCAAGCGCCGAAATCATCTCCGGGCGTAAAGACCCCGCCATATGAAACTAAATACTGCTGCAGAGAGTTACCCGCTTTTTTCAATGCGGGAATGATATTCAAATCCCTGCGCCTGTAGATGGGATTTGGGATGGACTGCTTATAGGGATACACTAAAAGGTCCTTTTTCGTATCGAGGATTTGAAAGGGCCGGACCTGATAAGTATAGTCGCCATTGGAAGTGGTATTTACGTAGTTACCCTCGAAATCCTGCCCAAAGCCTAAAAGTAGGGGCTGGTGAGGATTGATTTGCCACATCACGCCGCCCGTCACTTGCAAGAGGGGATGCGAAACTTGACGGATGCATTGCGCGGCGCTTTTGATCTTCGAACTGTGTTTGACCCAGCGGATTAATTTGGGCAGATCGATAGCCGTAAGGACCGACTTGGTCTGGCGCAAACCCGTTGCGGTGTTGATGCCATAACCTCCCACTACATAGAGGGTATTGGATCCATCTCCTTGAAAAAATAGCGCATTGGTCACCGACAGCTGATCGATTTGTTCTTGCGATAATTGCGAGCTTGGATCGGCAAGGGATCTCGAAATGACACTTCCGTTAGTTATATTGAATACATAGACCGTCGTATTTTGTGAAACGGTGGGAAAAGTATCTCCCAAAAAGCCATGCAGGCCATAAGTCCTGCCCGCCAATAAAACGTACTCGTTTTTATACAATCCCGACACGTACGCCTGCAGTCCAACCGGAAGCGAAAAAGGAGCAACGTCTATCTGGATGCGAAACGGCAAGGAATCCTCAGGCAGAGGATTGGTCACATAGGACGTTTGGTTCCCTCCGTAAAGGGCGCAGCACATGGCCGCAAAACACCAGAGCGCTTTCCGCATAAAAAATCTAACCCGAAAACGGGAATGATTCTTACAAAAAAATGTTTTATCGACTACATTTTTTGGTTTGGATGATTCCAGCCGTTTTTTTGAGGAGGTTTATGCAGCTAAATGTCCGCTATGCATCTTATTGTGTTCTTGCCCATCTCTTTTGCTTTCACAAGCTTTTTGCCTCACTGCTCAATCCTGATTCCGATCCCGAGGCCACTGTGACCTACAATCCCATTCCCTCTTCTTCTTCTTGCGCCTCGCCTCTATTTTACATGTCGCGCTGTCCTTTGGAAGTGGACCTCACTTTGGCACTCGATGAGTTCCGCAGCCTTCCCGAAGGGAGTTGGAATGGAAATTGGGGAGGTTATGCCGCTGTTAATTTTAAAGGCTATTTTTCCCCATACTCCTCGGTGCAGCTGGGAGGCAGTTACGCCCTTTACGATTGGGCCGGCAGAGCCTTTGCTCCTTTTAGCGACCCTGATTCGCTACAGCAACAAGGCTTTCTGACAATTGGCGCTTCGCGACAGATTTACTGCTCTGGAGTAAACGTGGGAATCGCCTATGATTGGATGCTGAATAAAAACTTCGGCCTCTTTGCGGTCGACCCTTGCTTCGATCAGATCCGCGGACAACTGGGCTATGTAATCAAGCATAGCAATGAGATAGGCGTTTGGGCAGCTTACGGCATTCGCATCTCCCACCAAAAATCGCAGGAAGTTCCCCTGCAGTTCCGAGGCATCAGCCAAGTGAATCTCTTTTGGTGCCACTATTTTAAAAACAATGGATATGGAATGCTTTGGGCGGGAACTCCTTATAGGAGAGGGCTCATGTATAAATCGGGATGCCCCGGCAACTTCATTTTCGGCGTGCAATTTTCCATGCCAGTGACCAAGTACTTGAGTGTCGAAGGCCATGGCGCCTACATGGTCCCCAGAGGAACCTCCGGCCTGACGCCGGCTAAAAATTACGCCTCGAACATCAGCATCGGCATTACCTACTCCTTCGGCAAGCGGAGGGAAGACAAATCGCCTTATATGACTTTGGCCAACAACAGCAATTTCATTGCCGATACAAACCAGAATTTTTAAGGAAAATCAAGAGGGAGCTCAAAGTCCGCTAAGAACACCTGAGGCGCTCCCCCACCGCGTTTAGAAGTCCATGCGAAGCGCTTTCCGTCAGAGCTAAAACTGGGCAGCCCCTCGAAGGTTTGCGTATGCGTTAAACGATACTCGCGCTGCGTCTGGCAATCGATTAAATAAATTTGATAAGCGTGATGTCCGTGCTTAGACGTCGTATAGGCGATGATCTTTCCTTGGGGATGCCAAAAGGGAGCCCAATTGACATGCGAATCAAAAGTCAATTGCCGCTCCTGCGATCCATCGGTCCGGATGAGAAAAAGCTGCAGCCTATCCTTTTCCTGGCGATCGGCTCGGAATACGATCCAATCTCCTTGGGGCGAAAAGAAAGGCCCACCGTTATAGCACTCTCGCGTCGCCGTCAATTGACGCGTACCTGTAGAATCGCAGATGTAGAGGTTCATGCTTCCGCTTTCATTGCTCGCGTACACAATCTGCATTCCATCGGGCGAGTAGGCGCATTCTGCATGGTAAGCGGGCCCGAATGTCAGCTGCTTTAACGCAGATCCGTCTACATTGGACTCGTAAATATTCATGTAGGGGGTCAGGTCCCACGTATAGCGATTGGAAGCTTTTGGCACTTCTCTTTCCTCGAGATCTTCGTGGCTCGAAGCAAAGAGGATTTTCGCACCATCCGGTCTATAGAACCCGCATGTGCACGCTCCTCTCCCAGTGCTAACCCGCAAGAGGCTTCCAGATTCCAAATCCATCGTGTAGATTTGATAGCGCGACTGCCCCTGAGGAACAGCTTGAAAGATAATCGATTTGCCATCGGGAGAAAAGTAGGCCTCTCCCGCCTTTTCAAAACCCATCTCAGGAAAGGTGATTTGCCGAATGTTGCGCAGGCAAATTTCTTCCTCAGCGGCATAGCTGCATAAAACGCAACTCACAAAAATGAGAAAAAAAATGTTTAAATTCATTTTCACACCATATGTGAAATTTGCTTTTTTCAGTTGTATTGGCAATAATTATTTTTATGATTTATTTGATTTGGGCCTTCCTTTCTTTAGGTTTGTTTATTAAGGCAGCATGCGGTTATGCGGATGAGCCCAGTTATGGAATTAGTGGAAACCCTGGCGCCGTTAACACCCTCATCGGAACGGGAAAGCTGGGAGAGTTTTTGCGCATCCCGAAACGCTCTGGAGTTCGGCTTGCTGGATTATGGATGTGCGACGCCAATGCTGTCCTAACCGGAATCGATGGGAAACGCTGGACGGGCAACAACCTATTTATTTTTGATCTCTTCATTGATTTGCAAAAAGCATTGGGATGGAAAGGGGCATCATTTGGCACTGAGTTTTTGCAATTTAACGGACAGCCTACAAATGCGGACGCCGGCGTCGTGCAAGGCTACAACAGCATTACCGGAGAGCCTCCTTTAGACCGATCCGAACTCTACCAGCTATGGATACGTCAAGAATTCTTCAACAAGAAAGTCAGCATTCGCCTGGGAAAAACAGTTCCGATCTATCATTTTAATAATGTGTCAAAACCCGTGCCCACAGTAGATCCCACGGTCACAATTTCTTCTGTAAGCGGACTGATCTACACCCCAATCTTTGTCAATACCACTTTAGTGGGAGCGATCGGCGGTTATTACAACTCTGTCTATGGCGCAGTTATGACTGTAGCGCCTATCAAAGAAGCTTATGTCAATTTAGGTTTTTTTGATGGAAATTTAGCGCGGGGAAAGCAAACGGGACTGGAAGGGCCTCATTTTAACGGCTATTACTTTTCTATCATAGAAGCAGGCTATGGTTGGGCAACGCGCAAACCCGGCATTGCGGCAATTGGAGGCTGGCATCAAAGCGGCCTGTTAAAATCGGGCACTCAAAAACAAAGAGGTACGGACGGATTTTATCTTTTTGGCTCTCAAGCCTTGTGGATAAAAGAATCCCAAACGGCAAACCACGGAAATATTTCTGGATTTTACCAATTCGGCTGGAACAATTCTAGAACCTTGCCTATGAATCTTTTCTTTGGAATGGGACTTAGCGGGTTTGCCTTAATCCCTAAGCGACCCAATGATTCTTTTGGGATGGGCCTTGCCTGGTCGCGGCTGAACTCTCATCAGTTTTCCAGACATTCTGAATTCATGTTGCAAGGTTATTACCAAATCCAAATCTACAATTCTATCTACTTTCAGCCCGTGCTCAGCTACATTCCCAATCCCGGGGCTCATCCCAACAAATCCAACGTAGTCGCCTTCACGGGCAGGCTTACCGTTCTTTTTTAATTTTTCTTGTATTTCTTTGTCCTAAATTGCATAAAAAAATTTAAAGAGGACTATGTATGCTAAAGATTTTTTTTGCTTTTGCAATACTCTATACCTCATTTGCGCTTTGCAAAGCATACAACATTCCAGCGACATCCGACACAGTAACCCTAGGGTTATTTACCCTCGACAAACCCCCCGTTACAAAAATTAAATCAGGCGACATTGTCTCCATGGAAACCTGGAACAGCTGTCTTAAGGTAATGGTTTTCAATAAAACGACCCCTGCGGACGTTGCGCAATTTTACAAAGATAATGACATTCAAAAAAGACGCGGCATGCACTCCTTGACAGGTCCGGTTTACATCGAAGGAGCCGAACCCGGAGACGTGTTAGAAATTCGGATTCTCGACATTAAATTGAATGACTTTGGCTATAACTTCTTAAGCCCCACACAGGGAATTTTGTCCGAGTTTACCACCCCGAGGATAAAATACTTCAAATTGGACAGGCAAAACAACACAACCGAATTTGTCGAAGGAGTCTGTTTTCAGCTCAGACCTTTTCCAGGAATTGTTGCCGTCGCCCCTCCCCTTGATTGGCCTACGGGATGGCCTGTAAATTTGCAAAAAAAAATGGGACAGCCCGTCAAGGGAGAGTTTAATTCTGTTCCCCCTGGACCCTTTGGAGGCAATCTAGATCAGCCGGAACTGCAAGCGGGTTCCATCCTTTTCGTTCCCGTCTTCCAAAAAGGGGCTTTGCTATGGACAGGCGATTCACACGCCATGCAGAGCAATGGCGAGATCGACGTGACGGCTTTAGAGACCTCTTATGAGTCCATCACTTTCCAATGCTTCGTCCGAAAGGATCTAAAAGCTCTCGGAGTAACGGACAAAACCAAACGCAAAGGCGGCGATGCTTTCACTTGGCCGATCATTGAAAATGCCACGCACTGGATGATTGTGGGGCTGCATGTGGACCTTTTTGAGGCAATGAAGCTCGCATCGCGAAACGCCATTGATTTTTTGATGCGGACGCAAGGATTTACTGCTGAAGACAGCTATCAATTTTTAAGCATGATTGGAGATTTTGAGATTGCAGAAGCTGTCAACGTTGTCAAAAACGTAACGGTTCATATACCCAAAGAACCGTTTAAAGGCGTAGGCAGGTCGTTGACTCTTTGCTCTGAAGGCGTGTTTCCCTTAAAGCCGCCCCAAAATACGAATATGGATGCCCCGTGCATTCCTCAAGAAGGTATAATCACAAAATAAAAGAGTTTTATGAAAAGAGAAAAATTTTACTCGATCAGTTTTACAATTGCTTTGCTTGTTTTCTCGTTGCTAACAATAAAAGGATTTTCAGAAAAACTCGTCCTTGTGAATCGGACATCCTATCCGTTAAAAAATGAAAAATCCCAGATAGCAGTTCAGTGGGCAGCTTCTGCTAAAGAAGTGGCTGAGGGTAACTCCGCTTTGATTGAAGGACTTCAATTGGATTCTACTGCCTTACAATTCCTTTCTCAAACGGGCAAAATTAGTTTAACTATCCCTATGAATGCTGAATACTTTAGAATACTTGTATGGTCAAAAGAACAAGAAGATCCCGATCTTCACACAAATTGGGTCGATGTTATTCCCAATAAAACCTATACATTAAAAAATGAATATTTAGTTCCTACTGTCCTTCTGTTCGGCTTTGGTTGCTAAGAGACGTTCTCTAAATAGAGAACGTCTCTAAAGGTCGCATTTCAAAGGAAATCGCTCTGAATTCCTGATCACCGATATTAGTATATGAGAATTTTGTAATTAAAGTCGCAAACGGAAAAACAACAAAAGAGGAAGTTGCTTTTTTTTAGAAAGCGGTAAAGAAAAGTGAAGAGGTCTTTTATTTCAATTTTTCGGCAAAAGAATTTGTAGCTTTTGCAAGCGCGGCTGCAATGGCCGGATCGTTTGAGGAATGACCTCCCTGAGACACAATCCAAAGCGCACTATTCGCCCAGCATTGATATAAAGAGTGGGCCATCTCGGGAAGACAAATCGCATCCCACCTGCCATGAATGATAATGGCTGGAATGTGTTGAATCGTGTGCATGTGGGATAAAATCTGATTGGGCTCTAAGAAAAACCGATTCATGGAATAATGCAAAAAGGCTTTTGTCACACCCAAGACAAGCTTGTCATTGCGCAAAACTTCTTCCAATGCCTCGGGCTGAGATGCATGCGCAGAGCAACTCATATCAAAGCGCATAAAGGCCAGCGCAGCTTTCCTGTTAACTTCTGGGTCAGGATGCACAATTCTCCGATAATAGGCGGAGAGCAGATCCTGCCGCTCTTCTGGAGGAATGTAGTTGACAAAGGGCTCGTAAGCTTCGGGAAAGACTTTCCCCATTCCATAAAAGAGATGCAAGTAGTCGTGCTGGCGCCCGAGAAATACTCCCCTCAGAATAAATCCCGTGCAGCGCTCGGGATGCGCCTGTCCATACAGGAGACCTAGGGTAGAGCCCCAGGAACCCCCAAAGATTAACCATTTTTCAATACCTAGATGCTTGCGCAAAGCCTCTATATCTTCTATGGAATGCTGCGGGCTGTTTTCATCCATGCACGCAAAAGGCGTGGAGCGCATAGCCCCTCTTTGATCGAACATGACAACGTTCCACAGATTGAGATCGAAAAAGCGGGAAAGAGCATCGCTGCATCCAAATCCTGGCCCGCCGTGCAAAATAACGACAGGAATACCCTGGGGGTTCCCATAAACGGCATAAAACAAAGAGTGGATGGCGGACACCTTCAGATGTCCTTCTTCTCTAGGCTCAGCAGTAGAGTGAAGCGGATAATCAAAATGCACTTCTCTACAGCAATGTTCCCAGGAAGAGGCAGACATTATAAAGGACATAAAACAAAGACTACTTTTTTGAAATCCCAGTAAACCTTATAGTGAATTGGTTGAATAATATGCAATGAAGAATCCTCGATGGAATGCTCGGAGTTCTCATTTATGCTCCACCCCTCTCCCTTAGGCGGTGTTGGAGTCTTTGCGACTCATGATATTCCCATCGGAACGCATTTATTTAATATAAAACTTTCCCCACAAGTAAAGAAAATTAAAAACATTCCCCCTTTGCTGCTCCAGTACTGCATCTATATCAGCGATGAGGAGTGTTTGAGCCCTAAGCGATTTGATCATATGCAAATCGGATGGTATATTAATCATTCCTCGACACCTAATATCCTAGCAAAAAAAACTGCAGCCCCTAGCCTTGATGCTATCAGCACTATCGACAACCGCATCCTTTTTGCCCTTCGAGACATTAAGGCAGGCGATGAAATTTTAATCGATTACAATAGCCTCGACGAACCTGAACATTTAAGGGCTGATTACTATAAAAAATAGCCTTAAAACAGGGTGCCATTTTTTTAAAATCTTTTTAAGAATGCTCATTATTGTTATGAACTTTTTTAGGAAGAAAAGATGAAAGAAGCTTCTAAAAATCCCCTCGCACGCGTCACTGGTCACCCTTTTCGCAGGACTCTGCGCGTAGATATTCTCACGCTTTATTTAACCCTTTTTATTATTTCCTTCACGTTTGTGATCACGTTTACCTACTTTAAGGAAAAAAGAGCCATCGAGGAATTTTCTTTAGGGACCATTCAACGCGCAAGCGATGCTATCATAGAAAGAATGAAAGAGCTGATGGACGATGCCACGCGGTTTCAAACCATTACGGACAGCTTTGTCTGGGATCAGGCTAACATTTCCATAAACAATGAGGATCTTTGCACTTTTCTGCTCAGAGTCGTCAAACTGCAACGCAATTTTTCCCGGATTTTCGCAGCATCCACGGATGGCAACTTTCTGAGCGCCAATAATCTACAACAGTCCAAGCAGCGCACATACATGACTAACACCTCAAAGCCGCTGCCGGAGCAAGCTCGCTTTTCCCTTCTGTATGTCGATAATGAACATAAGCCTTCAAAGAGCTCCTGGTATTACGTAGATGAGAATCTGGAGCCTATTTGTCATGAAGAACAAATAAATGCTAATTTTGATCCGCGTTCGCGCCCTTGGTATATAGAAGCCATGCGCACAGGGCAATCCTATTGGTCGGATTTCTTTTTCTATTACACTACAGGGGATTATGGAGCCAATGTGTCTCAGCCTCTTTACAGTAAAAATGGATCGATGATTGGCGCAACGGGCATCGGAATCTCGTCCCAGCTGTTATCGAGCTTGCTCACCAAGTATCAAGTGGGGAAAAATGGAGAAATCTTTCTTCTGAACGAAAAAGAGGAAGCACTGTTTGAATCACAGATCAGGCATCACAAAATTTCTTTCGAAACACTCTCTGCTGCTTTAAAAGCCCACTCCGAGACAAAACAGTCCCAATTCTACTTTGAAGATCAAGGAATTAAATACTTAGCGCAGATAAGCAGCCTTGCATTGAGTCCCAATAAAAAATGGCTAATCGCAATCGTCGTACCCTTTTCTGATTTTTTTGGAGAGCTAGAACAGAAAGAAGAAGTGGTGCTGCTTATTTCTATCGGAGTACTCATTCTGTCCGGAATCCTCGTCTTTTATTTTTCCAAACGCATCTCAGCGCCCATCGTGACCCTCGCCAAAGAAATCGACAGAATGAAACACTTGGATTTGAGCAGCACTGTACGTATTCAGTCCAATATCACCGAGATTTTTTTAATGGATGCCTCCATTGCCGCGTTAAGAAATGGCCTTCGCTCTTTTGCGCGCTATGTACCGCGGACCATCGTCGAACAGCTGCTTGAAAAAGAAGAGGAAATTAAACTGGGAGGAGAAAAAAAGGAAATCACGGTGTTCTTTTCCGATATCGCCGGGTTTACAACCCTCTCGGAAAGTCATTCCGTAGAAGAGGCCATGGCGTTTTTATCTGAATATTTTGATGCTTTGTCCAAAATCATTATCAAAGAAGAGGGCATCATAGATAAATATATTGGCGATAGCATTATGGCCTTTTGGGGAGCTCCCTTAGAAATTAAAGAACCCGCCGTTCATGCCTGTGTTGCGGCCGTGCGCTGTCAACGCTTTTTAGACACGTTCAATGCAACGCGCAAAGAAAAAGGAATTCCAGAGCTGCCCACGCGCATTGCCATCAATAGCGGAAAAGTGATCGTGGGCAATATCGGGACCTCAGAACGCATGAACTACACGGTCATAGGAGACGTCGTCAACACCGCCGCACACCTGCAACAGGTCAATAAAATCTACCATACGCAAACCATCATTACCGAAGAGACATTTATACACGTAAAAGATCGCTTTCTCGTACGGCCTTTAGATATTTTTGCCCCTGCCGGAAAAGTAACAAAAATCAAAATCTACGAACTGCTCGCCATTATCGACGGCGATGCCCAAACACGCCCCCTTCCCGGTCAGGTGGAACTCTGCGAACTATTCACTCAAGGATTTAATGCCTTTCACGAAGGCTCCCTGCAGGAAGCTAAATCCCTCTTCGAGCGCATCCAAAAGCAATTTCCATCCGACTATCCCACTCAGCTTTACATCCAGAGACTTCTGAAATGAATCTAAAGATTTAATTCATGAAACTGCGAAACGGTAATGACTTTGCAAAAACGTCGCATGTTTTCCAGTGCTGCGCGATGAGCTTCTTCCGTCGCTGTTTCACAGGCATCTTGCAAGATAGTCACGAGATAATCCCGATCATGGGCTTCTCTTGCCGCGTGTTCGACAGCCATATTGGTGGCAGTGCCAGTCACTAGGAGATGCTGAATGTGCCGCGCCCTTAAAATGGCTTCTAAAGGGGTGGAATAAAATGCATTCACTCTATGCTTGATTACAACTAGATCGGTCTCTCTGAAGTCCAATTTCTCATGAAATTCTGTTCCCCAAGCACCTAGAAGCAGCGCGCCCTGCTGTTCTGCAGCTCCAAAAAGAGGAGATTCCTTTGGACACTCAAGATATCCCGGGTGGAAACCCACTTTCACAAAAATGAGAAAGTAGTGCTTTTTTCTAGCATGTGCAATCGCTTGATTTGCCTTTTGGATGACTTGATTTTTTTCAATGCGTTCTGCAGAACGCGCAATCTTTCCTTTGAGATGCGCGATATCATTGATAAAATCGAGCACGATTAAGGCCGATGAGCTCATATATTTATTTCCTCATGATTTCTCTTTGTCCAAAATAAATAGTGATGACCCCTCCTGCAATAACACATAGCATTCCAATCAACGTGATTATGTTGGGAATCTTATTCCAGATCAACCAATCAGCAAAAACTCCAAAAACAATGCAAAGAAACATCAGAGGAGAAGTGATTCTCACCGGCGTTTTGGCATAAGACAGAGTACTGAACAATTGATAAGCGGTCCCACTTAATCCAACGCCTAATAACAAAAGAAAAACCTGCAAATCAAAGGATTTCCAGCCAAAAGGTAAAAAAACAGCTGTAAGGAGCGTGCAAATAAAATAATTGTAAAATAAGATCTGAATGACCGGAGTCGTTTTTGTCAAACGCCGAATAATCACAACAGCAATTGCTGCAAGAATTCCCGAGGCAAGGGCTATCAAGGAGGCTGTTTGAAAAAAGCCAGAAGCGGGCCTTAAAACACATCCGACTCCGATGAAACCCAAAAGGATGCCCATCCAAACTTTGTAAGAAGTGCGATGCTTTGCTATTATCCAAACAATGATCGGAACGAATAAAGGAAAGGTGTTATTTAATAACAAAGCATTGGCAAGAGGAATGAATTTTAAAGCATAAAAAAAGAAGACAAATGCAACTAAAGTAAAAAAACTGCGGCTAATAATTGTGAGAAAATTTTTTGCGTACAGGGCTTCTTTTGGATTTTTGATCACCCAAGGCAGTAACAAAACAAGACTGATGGCAAATCGAGCAAACAAAATCGTATCTGTAGATGTCTTATCTCCGATGATTTTGCCCAAAAGACTCATCAAAGTGAAGCTCACAGCGGCTAAAATGCCAAAAGTTACTCCTCTCCCAATATGCTGTTGATGCATAGGAACGCGATCACTGTCATCTTTCAACTCAGCCATAACCCTCCTTTTACTCGTAGCGTATCTTCCCGTAAACAATTAAAAAAAATGATAATAATTTTTTTAATAAAGTGGAGAGTTCAGCCACCCGCCTCGCCATAATATTTTTGATTATCAATTATTTATAGAGTAACTATTCAGGTCCCGCCTGTGGCGCGACCTGAATATAAAATGAGTTCCTATGAATTTGGCACTAATAGGAGTCGAGGACTCCCTCTTAACGCATCGGTTAGCGCATCCCACACGCTCCAGCCCTGCTTCTTAGCTGTC
>DASXPV010000078.1:0-3215 GCA_036493355.1 Rhabdochlamydiaceae bacterium | reverse complement strand
TAAAAATGTAGTCCTTTTAACGCCTGTCAGGCGACGAAACTTTTCGTCGTCCAGATCCTTTACCATTTCGAATTTCATCATACCTCCACACTTTTGGAGGACGAGTATACTCAAAAGTTTAGTTTCGAAAGAAGTCTATTGCAAAAATTAGCTTTTGAGGAGGATTGATGCGCTATTGGATAGGAGTAGCCTGTCGCGAGCATGTCACGAGAGGCGTCAAGGGTGGATTCGCGCAAGTTTGTCACGGAAAGGAGGGCCCCTTAAAACAAATGAAGAAAGACGACTGGATCGTTTACTACTCTCCTACGCTAAAATTTGGAGGGAAAGAGTCCTGTAAAGCCTTCACGGCTATTGGACAAATCGAAGAAGGCGATTCCTATCAATTCCAAATGAGCGATGATTTTATCCCCTATCGGAGAAATGTAAAGTTCTTCTCAACCAAAGAACTGCCTATTTTGCCGCTTCTCGATTCACTGACCTTCATTCAAGATAAGAAAAAATGGAGGTTTCCCTTTCGTAGAGGCTGTTTTTCTATTCCGGAGTCAGATTTTAAATTGATTGCTAATGGGATGGGAAAGAAACTAGAATCATAAACCCATATTCCCCCAAACAAGCTTAGTACACTTCGACTTAACGTGAAGCAAAACAAATTGCTCCTTCTTGTCATTACAGTCAAATAATGTATGAGTACGAACATTTATGTTTTGTATTAATTTATCATCCTCAAGTAGACAATAAAAAGGTTTTTCCCCCTCTGCTGGCACTAAGCCTGTTAATTGGTTGGAGTGGACTGGACAACTTAGAGCATCCAATAAAGTTTTTAACTTGTTGTCTATGTCACCGTTACCAATAATTTGTCCCGGCAGGTCAGACCATAAAAGAGTAATATCAATTTCGGCCAAGAGAAACAACTTTGAAGAAATTAGTGGAGCGAAATGAAAAGCCTCTTTTTGTACTATGCAATACATCGTCTTTTCATCTTCACTTGCGGGCGCTTCAAGGCTCCAATTTTCGCGTTTATGAAGATTCTCATCCATATCGAAAAGACATTTGATTTGTCTATGAAAATGCTTTCTTAGTGCATGCTTATCTTGAGGAGATGCATTGGACTTTAATACACCCTGGTATTTCAAATAAAATTCCATCTCTACCCGACTGATTTCCTTATAAATGGACCTATTCTATACCGGTCGGTTTTCGTCTTCAAGAACCTCTTCAATGATGCGCCAACATTGAGCAGATTCGAAGTTATTTGGATTCGTGAAGCCAGCGACCACAACCAAGGACTTCCAAAGTGTCCAAGCGCGTCCCCTACTCCAAGTTCCTTCGTCAAGAGGAATCTCTTTTCGAAAAGCCTCTCGACTTTTGCCTTTGAAAAATGTCCAGGCGATCGCCAAATCACAGGCCGGATCGCCAATTGCAAGCTGTCCGAAATCGATCACAGCCGAGAGGCGCCCATTTCGGACTAATAGATTGCCAGCACTGATGTCTCCATGAACCCACACAGGCTTTCCGTTCCAGGTGGTCGCAAGGGCCGTTTCCCAAACTTTGGTTGCAGCCTTAACATCGATCTTTCTTTCAAGAGTGACGAGAGCCTGTCTGACTTCTGTATCATAGGTCATCAATGACCCTCCGCGATAAAAGCTGTGAAGTCCGGGCAACGGTCCACCTGTCGAAGCAATGGATTGGAAAGCCTTGAGGAATTTCGCAAGATCGGCTGCAAATTCACACAGATCGGCTATATGCTCAGAGGCAGCTGTCTCACCATCCAACCAGCCATAGATCGACCATTTCCAAGGGTAAACATCCATCGGTTCCCCAACCGCCAAAGGCGCTGGAATCGGCAGGGGCAAGAAAGGTGCCAGCCTTGGTAGCCACTCCTGCTCTTTTTCTACTTGAAGCGCATATTCTGCTGCGCTCGGCATGCGAATGAGCATATGATCGCCTAAGCGAAACGTCCTATTATCCCATCCGCTGAGAGGAACCGCTTGGATCGGAAGATCTTTCCACTCCGGAAACTGAGCAGCTACTAAACGGCGCACGAAATCTTCTTCTACAATTAGTCGCTTATCATCCGGACGCTGGGCCATCAAAGAGCTGACTTTTTTAAACATCGGCTCTTTGATTTTCCGATAGCGCTCGCCTTCATGATTTGCCTCATCCGCAGCCTGTCTTTTCATAGCGGCATATTCCTCAACTTCATCTGGATGATTTTTTAGGTAGTCTCTGAATCCAATGAATTGCCCCCATTCGCTATTTTCTGGATATGTCAAATGTACGTGATACCTTCTATTTCCCTCCTCAGGATCGGGCAAATAGATGATAAAATAGAATCGATCAGGAGTGCTGAAAGTAGGCCTGAATTCATAGCCTAAACTTTGAAGTTGCTGTGATACCAGCTCCATATCTTTTTTATGGGCAGCGATAGCAATATCAATAATCCCTTTCCCCCCTAAATTGGGGACTGACGTGCTTCCAATATGCTCAATAGCCAAAGCCGTTTTCACACAAGAGGAAATCCTTTCTTTTTTCTCTAAGAAAGAGTTCAGGGAAAATTTTGCTATAGGGCTTAAAGACGTATTTTTTCATTCAAAGTTCACTTTTGAAGTAAATTTCAAAACGATCATTGGATGTGGATTTGGCTTCGGAACGATCTTATAACTCTTTTCAAATCGCCCCCCTGTGTAACGAGTCACAACTTTTTCCCAGAAATCTATAGCTGCTTTGTTTTCTGGTATTTGCGTCGTCTTCCAGACTCCCTGAAATTGATTAAAGATCTGCTCTGCTACATAAAGACCAACTCCCTTCCCTTGGAACTTGGAAATAACAAAAAACTCACCTACATTCCAATCAACATCAGGCGTCGTTCCAATCTTGTTGATCAATACAAACCCCGCCAACTCATCATCCACCTTGATTAAAAATGCATATCGATCCGGTTGTTCAAGGTAAGAACTAAGGTCTCTGCATTCAAAAAAGCCGTTGGAAGGAGTTTCCCAGTCTGGTAGAAAACCACAATACCTTGACATTTCATAGACGTAAAAACAACCGAGATTTTGGATTGTATCTTTATCTGTAACTATTCAGGTCCCGCCTGCGGCGCGACCTGAGTAAAATTTTCACTTCTCAAAAAATCTGCATTCCGTCAGACTGTTTTCTTTTAAAACGCTATGTCCTTAGTTCCACAACTTCCAAAAGAGATCTTTGATTCCCTT
>DASXPV010000077.1:0-2811 GCA_036493355.1 Rhabdochlamydiaceae bacterium | reverse complement strand
AAATCTCCCGCGTCGGCTTTGCAGAAAATTTTTCGTCTTCGCTCGCGCCTTGTACTCGTACAATGGTCGCTCGCTCCAGACAAAAAATTTTCGCAGCCTCCTTGCATATTTTTCTCAATCTTGTTTTAAATCACTATACCTCTGCCGCTATCAGATTAGCTAAAGGGGTCCGCTCTTTAACTCGACGTCTTTCTGTCTTTTGACTCAAAGACTTTTTCTGTGGGGTTTGTGTCCTCACTACCAAGGGGAGTAAAATCAACAACTCCTTGTGGATAGTGCCTGAGAAATAGCTTCTATTTGATCGGCGGGATGCAAGCATTTTTAGATATGGAATCAGTCTACATCGACGTATTGTGGGTTGAAAAAAATCTCCAAAAGCAAGGATACGGTACAAAATTGTTAGATGCAGCAGAACGAAAAGCCATTAAAAATGGATGCATTTTTTCTACAGTGGATACTTGGGACTTTCAATCGGAAGAATTTTATTTGAAAACCGGCTATGAGCGAGCTCATGTGTTTCATCCTCTTTCAATCATGACAGTTTCAGTAATTGTTCGATTATTTGAATTTTTTAGTTAGGGCATCCATAGCGACTATCGAGGCCTTACTGCGAAATTCAAATAATCGATTTAATACTCGGTCACCTGGGAGGTAAACGCCTTCACGGACCCAGGTATAGAACTATTTACATCGTCCCGTCTCTACCCAATAGCCTGCAGGAGTAAATATAATGGAAAGGCTGGAGCCTGCCGAAGTAGTCAGGTTCGCGCCATTAGTTAATCGGACTCCGAGCGGTTGCGTCGAACTGGTAATTGTAAGTGCTCCATTGAAAATAAGCGTTTTTACTCGCCCGTCGAATGAACCGTTAATAAAGCTAAAATTTCCTGTCCCCGCCGGTATAAAGAAGACATCGCCAGAGGAAGGGAGAAGAAGTGCGTTCGATTGCGCTCCGCTGCCCACGGTTGCAGATGGCAATGCCATATTTGCAACCACACTGGATCCTGTAGGAAAGTTTCCATAGTAGTTTAATCCTACTTGAATATAGGGACTATTCGCTTGGTTAAAGATTGGACTTTGAGTAAAGCCATAAAAAGCATTCCCCTCTATTAGAACATGCGAAGCGGGATTGTTTACATATACAGCATAGGATGTATCTCTGAAACGACAGCCTCCAGTAATTTCTACATCACCATCCCCAATATACACATCTGTACTATTTGCTTCATTGGCACGATTACCCCAAAAATTGCAATTAACAATTTGTGTGATTGAGTTCTCTGCACTTGTGTTAACAAAAACGCCATGGGCTTGGCCAGCTATCTGACAAGCATTAAGGCGTACTTCAGTACAATTATTCCCAATGCTTATACCGATTGCATTTGGAAGCCGATTCGTTCCATCAACTCCACATCCTAGCAGAGTAGCAGAATTGCTATTTTGAAGGAGGATTCCCCTGAAGTAGGCCATCGCAAAACAATTAGTCATCTTAAACCAGTCTGCCCCATCATGAAGATAATACCCTATGTTTCGGTGAGCCCAGTCAGAGGGTCGGTCTGGCCCAGTATAAGCAATAGTAACAAAGGGCCAAGCATGGCAATCAACAATTCGTCCGATATCGTAGCTTCTAGTTACTTCGATAAAATTAAGGTTATCGCCTAGTATGTGATTAAAATATTGGCGTTGATAGCCTGAAGAGTAGATTCCCAAATTAAATCCGAGGATCATACATCCAATAATAGAAGCATCATCACCGTCAACAGTAATGGCAGTTCCGGCAAATCCTGTTGCATCTGCCGCCGGAAATAGCTGTCCTTGCCGTCGGATTAATATTCCTTTAATTGTTGATCCTCCTTTTAAATTAATTGTATAACTGCTGTTAAGTATAATAGCCGAATTCAGCTGTTCGTAAGGTGCAGTAAGATTACCTCGTTTTGTGCCTATTGCTTCGAATGTTCCTTCCAAAGTCACATTCGAGGGGATGAGTACATTTGCGGAATTAATTAGATATTTTCCTGTGAGCAGTAATCTTTCACCGGGAGCTAGAGACGCTAAGGCAGCATTCATCGCTACTGTATCATCTTGGATCCCATCTCCCACCGCCCCATATTCCTCTGGTGTTGTAAAAAATGGAAATGATTGTGTTGCCAATTCAGTTTTTTCTGTCGTGAACGCGGGGATAATAGCTAATAAAAAAATCGCCATTATTCCGGTTTTAAATATTCCTCTTTTTCCCATTTTCATGTTTTTGCCCTTTTTGTAGTTAATCTATACCCAACGTGATTCTTTTGATGAATACCAATTATACCCAAACAACTTGAAAAATTGGGGATTTGGCAAGAAGGCTCCTCAGATTCTTTATTCCGCATGCACAGCAGTGCTTATAGACATGGCGCAAGTGCGGAATAAAAAATCTGAGAAAAAGCCGACGCAGTCAAAATCCAATTTTTCAAGTTGTTTGGATATAGATGTTTTCATCAACGGACCTCTTTCAAAACTAAAGTTTTGTCGATTTACAGCCTAATCATTTTTCGTAGAAAATAACAAGATTTTTTTACTCTGTTGTGCACAGTGGTAGACGGCTTTGTTGCACAAATCCTGCCTTCGGCAGGAGGCAGCCTAATGGCTGCTTAATTCCCGAGTTTGACACCTAAAAAATATATATTCTTGTAGGGTAACTATTCAGGTCCCGCCTGCGGCGCGACCTGAGTAAAATTTTCACTTCTCAAAAAATCTGCATTCCGTCAGACTGTTTTCTTTTAAAACGCTATGTCCTTAGTTCCACAACTTCCAAAAGAGATCTTTGATTCCCTT
>DASXPV010000076.1:0-4715 GCA_036493355.1 Rhabdochlamydiaceae bacterium | reverse complement strand
CCTTCTAATAACTGTCTTAAACGACCCGTCTCTTTCCAATAACCAAGCCATCTGTGAGATGCTGAGCGAGATGCCCATTGTGTCCCGATGGGAACATCACACCATCTTGAGCCTGTCGTTAAAATCCACAAGATCGTGTTTGCAACGATTCTCCATGGTGTATGAGGTTTTCCCTTTTCCCTTTTTACAGGCTCTGGAAAAAATCCTTTGATCAATCTCCATTGGTTATCTGTTAACCCATTAAATCTAGTCATCTTTACCTCCTAAACCCGAGACAAAGAAGAATAACAAACTAAAATTTTTCCTGCATTATCGGGATAGGTTCATTTACAAGTGCTTATGCCTATAAATTCCTAAGCCATCTTAATTTAACGACTCATTTATTTAATCTTATAAACAATTAAAATTAAATTTGATAAATTTTAGTTTGGTATTAATTAAAAAATAGACTAAAATTAAATAAAAAGGAAATATTTTTATGGCAATAATACAAGGAAGAGCTAGTTCTACCGCAATATCTATTTCGCAAAGCGAGAAATATACTTTTTACGATAAACACCCTACAGTATGCAAGGTAGCAAAATGGGCGCTATATGCTTTTTGTGCAACGATTGCACTTGGTGCTATAGTCGGAGTTACCCACTTTGGCTCTTCTACAGTACCCAATCTCTTCGACGGACTAGACTATATCGGCATGACTTCGAAATGGGGAGCCGTCGGCTATTCAGTAGGGAGTGCAGTAGCTGCTTATGCTATACCTAAATTATTAGGATTATATTTTAAAACTAACGGACCGGAAAGCGCTTTTCTACCCAGCAATAAAAACGTTGAAATTCCTTTAATTAAAAAGGCTGCTAAATTTTACAAAGATTTAAACACAAATCATCCTAACGCTTTAAAATATGCCAAATATGCATTTTTTATTGCCATAGCTGCAGTTATGATTACTGCTTTGATTGGTTCTGGTACATTCAGTGACGGGTTTTCCTTAGCAGAATCTCTTGGCATGGATACTACTAGAGGAGTCCTCTGTTATGTGGCAGGAAGCATAGCAGCAGTTGCTTTATGGAAAATCATTAAAGAATATCTGAAAAAGAATAAATGCGATGATGATGATTATAATGAGATGATTGAACATGAAAATAAATACAAAACAACACGATATTACAATTCAGTTTCCTATGAGACTAGAATCAAATTAGAGAAAATCCTTTTGGAAGAGATTATCCTAGATCAATGGACCTTTCTGGATGCTGCCAAAAGAAAAGAGATATTAGGCACCTGGAAAATTTCAAAAGAAACCGATCGCGCCCTTAGCAATTATCAAAACCCTGCTCACGATCAAACGTATCTTCATATAAGGAAAGTAAGTTTAGACTTGGAAAGAACAGGGCTTTGGACGGAACTTCAGAGCAAAGTAGGATCTTCTGGTGGACAATTTATGTCAGAACTCTCAAGAGAGATACAAAGATTAATCGACATCGGAGATTCCCTGGGCCTTAAAGCTGGCCAAGCAATTTTACATAATACTAATGATGATCATCTTACTATAGACTGGCTTCAAACCGCAGCTTCGGGAACTAAAATACCTACGACAGATGAATCCTTTGTAAAACACCCCGACTGGGAGGATGAAGGCTTGCCACCAAATGAACAAGGACTTCCACGCGACACTTGCTCCTTTAGGGTAGAAGGGGCTGAAAAGCATTAAGCCAATCGCGAAAATTAGACCATTGTGTATCCAATACTGACATTACAAAGAAAACCTTAGAAGAAGAGATGCGTAATATTTGCCTAAAGCAATTAGATCCAATAAATTATTCCTAAATGACAAAAACATATGTCTCAAAATAGCCCTCATGATAGCTTTCCCAGTTACACCTCGGAATATTACTTATTAGATTAAGCACCCATCAAAAATCAATGTTTAATATTTTTCTACAAATCATTGATTTACAAGTACTTATGCACATAAACTCCTAAGCCATTTTAAATCAACGATTTATTTATTTAATCTTATAAATAATTAAAATTAAGTTTAAATTTGATAAATTTTAGTTTGATATTAATTAAAAAATAGATTAAAATTAAATAAAACAAGGAGAAATTTTATGGGATTCCAAAAAGTAACTAGTGGCACTGGAGCCGCTCCAATTGATCCGAATCCGCCGCGACAGAGCGTTTCTTGCGGAAGAAAATTTGCACTTTGGTGTCAGGAAAATTCTAAAATTAGCACGGCTGTCAAGGTTGGAGTGATTGCTCTTGCCTCACTAGGAATTGCAGGAGCCATTATTGGGGTTACAGGACTGGGAGCTTCTTCATTGACGGACCTCTTTAAAGTATTAGATTTTGCGCATATGACAACCACCGGCGGAGCTATTGGTTATATAGGTGGAGGACTAGGCTTATTGGGTTTATGTAAGTTTGTTCACAACAAAAATAAGAAGCATCGGACTAAAGCATTGCGTGAAACAACATTTTTATCTATGCCACCTACACAGAAGGCAGCGCTACCAAGCAATAATGATTTTAAATTATCGCTAGTAGAAAAAATAGGAATATTTTACGAAAACCATCCTAATATTTGTTCGACACTTAAATGGATATCGATTTTATTACTCGCAACAGTAATGATATTGGCGGTAATACATGCATGTGGTGTTAATCTAGCAATTGACGACTATCTTAAAATGTCGGAGAGCTATGCTCCTATGTACTATTGCTTAGGCATTATTACCTTTTCGTTAGCAGCGTGGTATGCTAAAAGCAAAATATCAAACAAGATCGAAAAATTAAAAAACGATAAAAATGACCCTGATTATTTTCTCAATCAAGAACAACTCGCATGTTATTTCGTCAGGATTCCTTACAAAAAAAGAATTGCTTTTGAGCAGCAAATATTAGAAATGGTTATTTTAAGTTGCTGGTCGACAATCGATCAAACCTCAAGGAATAATATTTTACAAAACTGGCAACTTTCAACTGGTACCAAAGGAGTACTTGAGAGGTATAAGGACAGGGTGAAAACCCAATCATTAAAACACAGAGCTCAGGCAATAGATTCTAACTGTGGAGAAGATTTTACGGAGCAATTTAAAGAGAGATTTTTTGCAGATATAGCAGAAAAGTTAAATATACAGAATCTTTCTAATATTGCTTATTCCCAGAAGCGTAAGGATTCTGATTCCATCGATTCGACATCGGAATCGGATGCTTAACCGGCTTGCCGACCTGTTTTAGCTTTCAAATTTTATAGGACAAATAAAGGGGAGCTTAAAGCTTCCCTTTTTAATTGCGTAAGTAATTCGCAATCAAATTAAATTAATTTTTTACCGAAATTAATAATAGGTGGGGTCTTTTCCCTTGCTTTAAGCTAGTGGAAAGCGAGAGCAACTCAGTTTTGAAGTCTAACTAAAAATCATCCCCAGCTATTAAACTCGATTCTTTGTAAATCATTTATAAACATGGATTTAAATTTTTAACTATTTATGAAGTTGTCATTTAAAATTAATTAAATTTATGTTAAAATTAAATTACACGAAGAGAAAATTTATGGCTACATTAGTTAAAAAAAGACCACTAAGTGAACATCAAGCCGCCCCAAGTCCTCATTTTGTTTCAGGGAATTGGAGAACGCAATCTATTGCAGGTTCAGATACAGGTTCCGACTCAATTATAACAATACCTGTGCTCTCTCAAAATGAATCTCCTACGTTGGCTAAAAGGCAAGTTACACCTATGGACAAACTCTATACTCTTCAAGTTGCCCAACACCAACAGGTATCTAACCGCGTCCTGTTTACTATCGTAATGTTAATTTTCACTGTAGTTGCGCTTGGCTTTTTTACTAGTTTTCTCATCTCTGCACCTTCATTAGATGCTTCTCATATTCTCAATCCTCAAATTCTGGGATCGGGAATATCCTCTGTGCTTGGCGGTATTCTATTTGTTATAGGCTTATACTATACAAAAAAGAAGTCTAGCGAATTCGACACTGAAATCCTATTCCAAGCTAAAAAATATTTTGAAAGCTATAGAGGTATAAGAACAGGTGAGATAGAAACCTACATGGATAGTTACAATAAAACATGTGATTTAGACAATGACAATGAAGAAAGATATCTCGAAATTTGTCGTCAATTAGGTCTCATTGAACAAGATTCAAGCGGATATTACCGACTTAAACATCAATCGCAAACAATCGCTAGTGAAGCTTACTCGACTACAACTCCAAACTATATATATGAAAATTATGCGGACACACGAAAAAACATTATGATTTATCCTGAAATTCAGCGAGCCATCGACGATTTAGAAAAAATGGTTAATTTTCGTCGGCTTACAGAAGATGAGCACTTTAATAGATTTCGAGATAATGTCCTGTTTTTGAATGCAAAAATAGACCAACTTCGAAAGCTTGACAATTGCGTATCCAATACTCACATTACAAAGAATAGCTTAGAAGAAGAGATGCGTAAAATAACAGAAACTCCCCTGGAGACAGAAGAAAATCAAAGAGCAACAAAACTTGTTGCTATGCGTGATGTTTTGGATCAGCTTACGAAAAAACTTAGAAACTAAATAAAAAAACCCCTGAGCAGCTTGCGCTGTCAGGGGTGTTGTGTAAACAAAACTTGGCGGCGTCCTACTCTTCCGTACTCTTGCGTACAGTACCATCGGCGATGAAGGGCTTGACTTCTGAGTTCGGGATGGGA